>CAYFSY010000115.1:0-6060 GCA_964345905.1 uncultured Paludibacteraceae bacterium
CCTACCGTTTGCAGAGAGACACTGACGGTGTTATTCGCTCTATCAACTCGTCGCTAAAGTCTGAGAGGGAGCAGTATGCAGGGTTCAATTCGCTACGTGATGCGGAGGAGACTTCACTTGAGTTTGACTACTCATGGCTTAGCGAGGAGGCTCTAAGTGCTTCTACTGAGTTAAAAATGGCTGAATTTACTGCCAAGCAGATTATGGATATCCGCACCAGCCGTTTCGACATTCTCACAGGCGAGAGCGAGCAGACCTATGACGGCGAGGCGATGAAGCTTGTGTTGGCTAAATTAGACGAGGCAGAGAAGCACCTCTTGGAGTTTTTTGTGGGGAAAAGCGTAGAGATAAACGAGGTGAAACGTGTGCAAGTGCCACTATTTGCAAGTGCAGAGAAGTCGATACTATTTCGCTTTTCAGAGTTTGCAGGTATAGTGGATAAAGACGACTATTCGGGTGAGCCTGTGTTTTTCTCCGTGGAAGCAACGTATGTAAAACCCGAAACCGTAGCTAAAAAGAGCAAAAAGCACGGACCTTACTACAACGTTGCAGGACATGCCACTATACAGGTTTTCGATATCAATAGAGTTTGGGTAGAGCGTCAGGTGGTGGTGCCACAGTTTGGCTACACCAAGTCTTTGCCAGCCAAGATGTTCGACAAACCAAACGCCAATGCTGTATTCAATGTCTATGGCGATTTGGAGCTTGTGAAGTAAAAAATTGCATTAAAGTTTTCATACAAAAAAAATAATTTGTACCTTTGTAAACTGTTGTTTTTTAATTGGAAATAGAAAAAATACAATATAATTATGGCAAATTTAGATTTATCAAAGTATGGCATTGTAGGCGTTAAAGAGATAGTTTACAATCCATCTTACGAGGAACTCTTCAAAGAGGAGATGAGACACGAACTTCAGGGTTACGAGAAAGGACAACTGACTGAGCTTGACGCTGTTAATGTGATGACAGGCGTTTACACAGGTCGCTCGCCAAAAGACAAGTTCTTTGTGATGGACGATGTCTCTCGCGATACTGTATGGTGGACTTCGCCAGAGTATCCAAACGACAATAAGCCTGTTGCCAAAGAGGCTTGGAAAGAGATTAAGAAAATCGCTACAGACGAACTTTCGGGTAAAAAGCTCTATGTAGTTGATGCATTCTGCGGAGCAAACGAGGGTACTCGCCTGAAGCTACGCTTCATCATGGAGGTGGCTTGGCAAGCACATTTCGTGAAAAACATGTTTATCCGTCCCACAGAGCAGGAGCTCGCTAATTTTGGCGAACCAGATTTTGTAATTCTCACCGCCTCTACAGCAAAGGTAGAGAACTACAAAGAACTCGGACTGAACTCAGAGACAGCGGTGGTATTCAACCTTGAGGAGAAGGTTCAGGTAATCATCAACACATGGTATGGTGGTGAGATGAAAAAAGGTATGTTCTCGTACATGAACTACCTGCTTCCACTACGCGGAATAGCCTCTATGCACTGCTCTGCAAACACAGACTTAGAGGGTAAGCACACAGCTATTTTCTTTGGCTTATCAGGCACAGGTAAGACTACGCTCTCTACCGACCCAAAACGTCTGCTTATCGGTGATGACGAGCACGGTTGGGACGACGAGGGAATATTCAACTTCGAGGGTGGCTGCTACGCAAAGGTTATCAACCTAAGCAAAGAGGCTGAGCCAGATATCTACAACGCTATCCGCCGAGACGCACTTCTTGAGAACGTTACTGTGGATAAAGACGGCAAGATTGATTTCTCTGACAAGAGCGTAACGGAGAACACCCGTTGTAGCTATCCAATCCACCACATTAAAAACATCGTTAAGCCAGTATCTAAGGCAGGACCAGCCGAGAAGGTTATATTCCTCTCTGCCGACGCATTCGGCGTGTTGCCTCCTGTATCTATACTTACACCAGAGCAGACTCAATACTACTTCCTCAGCGGATTTACTGCAAAACTCGCAGGCACAGAGCGTGGTATCACAGAGCCTACTCCTACATTCTCTGCTTGCTTCGGTGCAGCTTTCCTATCGCTCCACCCAACGAAGTATGGTGAGGAGTTGGTAAAGAAAATGAAAATGTCAGGTGCTAAGGCTTACCTCGTAAACACAGGATGGGACGGCACAGGCAAACGTATCTCTATCAAAGATACTCGTGGCATTATCGATGCTATCCTCGACGGCTCTATCGACAAGGCTCCAACCAAGACTATACCATTCTTCAACCTCGAGGTGCCAACGGCTCTGCACGATGTTGACCCAAATATCCTCGACCCTCGCGATACTTACAAAAATGCAGTTGAGTGGGAGGAGAAGGCAAAGGATTTGGCAGGACGCTTTATCAAAAACTTCAATAAGTTTACAGGCAACGACTTGGGTAAATCACTCGTTGCAGCAGGACCAAAGCTGTAATCTAACATTTCAAGATAAACGAAAGAAGGCAGTGCTATTTGAGTACTGCCTTTCTTTTATTTTAATTTCTATCCGTTTAGAATAGATATTGAGCGCTGATAGATTTGTTGTAGTAAACTTGCTGAATTGTTTTAGCAAACAGCTCGGCAACAGATATTACCTTTACTTTCGGACATTTAGTTGTGTCGAAAGGAATTGTATCTGTGCAGATTAGCTCAGTAAGCTGAGAGTTCATGATGTTATTGACAGCATTACCAGACATTACAGGGTGAGTAACCATAGCACGAACGCTCTTAGCGCCATTATCCATCATCAGATTTGCAGCAGCACACATCGTTCCAGCTGTATCTGCCATGTCGTCAACAATTATAACATTTTTGCCTTTTACATCGCCTATAATGCTCATAGAAGCCACTTCGTTTGCTTTTACGCGAGTTTTGTGGCAGAGCACAAGAGGTACTCCAAGGTGGTGAGCGTATGAATTTGCACGTTTAGAGCCACCAACATCAGGCGAAGCTATCACTAAATCCTCAAGGTTTAGGCTCTTTATGAATGGGATAAATACTGTAGAGGCGTAGAGGTGGTCAACAGGCACATCGAAGAAGCCTTGAATTTGGTCTGCGTGCAAGTCCATTGTGATAACTCTGCTTACACCTGCAGCGCTTAGCATATCTGCCACCAACTTTGCACCAATAGCCACACGAGGCTTGTCTTTGCGGTCTTGGCGAGCCCAGCCGAAGTAAGGGATTACAGCTACAGTCTTGTATGCCGAAGCTCTCTTTGCGGCATCGACCAATAGCAATAACTCCATAAGGTTGTCGGAGCTTGGAAACGTGGACTGCACTATAAAAGCGTAGCGACCACGTACAGTCTCTTCGTAATAGACGGTGAATTCGCCGTCAGAGAATTTTACTTTGGTGGATTTACCGAGTTCGCAATCCATCGCTTTGCAAATCTTTTTTGCAAGATACTCAGACTTTTCGCCTGCAAATACCCTAAAAGGAAATTCTTGTGACATATCGTTTTTTTTGAACCAGTTATATTTATATTATAAAATGCACTCTAACAGCAATTTAAGCGATTGTCTATGACTTTTGCTTTTTGCTCTGCAAAGTTAATGTTTTTTATTCTAAACATCAAATTTAGTTGTATCGATTTTGGTATAATAGATTAGTTCAACAAAAACTCTAAATTACCTCCTCTTTGTAGTGTGCATCTATGTCTGCAAGGCGTGAGGCAATCATCTGAGCGATGTCGTCGTCGGCAGTGTAGTTCTCTTGCAGAGTCAGCAGATACTGCTTTGCTTGGAAGTAATCTTTCTGCACGATATATAGGTCTGCCATCAGCACAAATGAGCGAGCAATCCAGTAGTCGAAAGGCGACTGCTTATTGATAAACTCCACAACCTCCTCCTCCGACTTCGCCATCTGGTTTTGGCGGAAATAGTAGTCTGCCAAGAGGAATGAAGCCTCTGCTCCCCACTCATACGAAGAGGCATCTGCCTTTAGAGCCTTCATGTCTGGCATAGCCTGAATCCAATCTCCCAAAGCGATAAGCGACTTCATACGACAGTAACGCACCTCACGCTCGATGTCTGGCGTAGTTGGCGACGAAAGCAGTATGGTAGAGTTGTCCACCACAAGTTCGTGGTTCTTAGTCTGGTAGTAGCAACGCAGCATACCGAGTTGCGACTTAAACTTTATATCTGTGTTTGAGGTAACTGCCTTGAGCTTTTTGAAGTACTCTGCCGCCTGCTCAAACTGCTTCTCTGAATAGGCGATGTCTGCTGCACGCACCAATGAAGTTTCTTGATAGTTGTTGCCGTCGAGCATAGCCAAAACCTTGTATTTTTCCAACGCCATAGGCTTGTTGTCGAGTTCGTAGTAGCTATCAGCCAAGTAGTAGGTAGCGTTGATGCAGTTTAGTGAATTGCCAGATGTGCAGAACTTATTCAGATAGTTGTTTAGCGACACCACAGCACTCTTGTATTCACGCTTTGCATAAGCCTTCTCGGCTGCGATATACGATAGCGAATCCTCTTTCGATACATTTAGCGTAACAGCGTTTGAACCGAGTGAATTGGTGTATTGAACGTAAGAGTCCACATCGTTATTCTCCACATAGAGGTTCTGCATGTTTTCCAAAGCTACGTTAGTCTGCTCGCTGCCGGGATAACGCTCCACAACCTGCTTGTAGATAGCAATAGCACGGTCGTTCTGACCCATATTCTCATACAGCATACCAATCTCCAAGATGGTCTTTCTCGCAATTGCATTCTGTGGATATTTGTCTAAAAGCGTGGTGTATTCAGCGATTGCCTGCTCGTATTTGTTTTGCATAACGTATGCACGACCAATCTCGTACTGAGCCTGCGGTGCATAAACCGAGTTTGGATACGAGGTGATAAGCTTTTTCATATCAGTAATTTCGCCACTCCAGTTTTTCTGCAAACCTTTGATAAATGCCTTCTGATACATGGCGTAGTCTGTCTGCATAGATGTCGATGCTATAACTTTTGAGTAGTAGTTAGATGCCTCTCCAAAGTTGCGTTTGTAGAAGTAGCAGTCGCCTATACGAGCCTGTGCGTCATAGAAGTATTCAGACTTTTTGTTACTCTCTTTGGTAGCATATTGCGAGAAGTAGTTTTGTGCGTTGTCCCACTTCTGCTCATCGAAATAGGTGTAGCCAATGGTATAGAGAGCCTTGGCGTTGTCGGCACTGCTTTTTGGTGTTTTGGTTAAAAATTTAGCCAAATCCTCGCGTGACTGAGAATATTTTTTCATTCTAAAATATGTCTCGCCTCTGTATAGCCACGCCTGATTGGTCAATGACTGAGAGTTGTTTAGCTCAATTGATTGAGTCAAATACTCCTCTGCCTTGTTGTACTTCTGTTCGTTGAACTGCCTTACTCCGAGCCTAAAGAGCACATACTCTTTTGCTTGAATAATCTTTTGTGAAGGCTTTTTGATGCTATTGATAGACTTCAGAGCCTCGTCGTAGTTGCCGTCTGTGATGTAGGCAGATGCCAGCAGGTCTGTGATTTCGTCTGAGTGGCTTGAGTTTGGGTACTCTGAAAGGTACTTGTTGAAGGCACGGGTGTTTTCGCCAAATACAGAGCTTGTCTTGTATGTTGCTATAACGTAGTTGTAAAGAGCCTCCTCGCGAATCTTTTTGTCCTTGCCGATAGAGTATGCAGAGTTAAATGCCATCTTGGCTTGCTGCATATCGTTCTGCTTTACGGCTATCAGTCCAATTGTGAAGTAAGCCATCTCTGCCATCTCATCCTTTTTGGTGGTCGATTTCGAGAGGTATTTTATTGCCTCGCTCTCTTGTCCGAGCTTGTGATAGCACATTCCAAGGATAAACATATCCTCGCGTTGCACCTTCTTTGCCAACTCCTCGTAACGCTTCAGGTGCTCCACAGCCTGCTGATACTTCTCCTCTTTGTAGAACGCCTCGCCGAGAATTCTGTAAGCCTCAGCGTTATTTGGGTTGTTTGGATACTTTCGGATAAGCTCCGCACCCACCTCAAGCGACTTGGCAGAGTTGCCAAGCTGCTCGTATATCTGTAGCGAATGGTAGAGTGCAGGCTCCTCGTATTTGGTCATCGCACTACGCTGAAAGCCCACCAAAGCCTCCTCGT
>CAYFSY010000116.1:0-6002 GCA_964345905.1 uncultured Paludibacteraceae bacterium
GTGGTGGTAGAGCACGACCCCGAGATTATCCGCGAGGCAGACTACCTTGTGGACGTAGGACCAGAGGCAGGAGTAGGCGGCGGGCAGATAGTCTTTGCAGGCGACCCAAAGAAGGCAACGAAAAAAGACATCGAGAAATCCTACACACTGAAGTATCTAAACAAGCTCGAAAGGATAGAAGTCCCCACTGTGAGGCGGAAGTGGACAAATTGTATCGAGGTAAAATCCGCCAATCTGAATAACCTAAAGAACCTCACTGTGAAGTTCCCGCTGGGTGTGATAACGGTGGTTACAGGCGTGAGTGGCAGTGGCAAGTCGTCGCTTGTAAGCGAGGTGCTTTATAGCGAGCTTCGCAAATACTTCAACCACGTAAAGCCTGAGCTGAAAAACCTCAGTGGTAGCGTGCACCTACTGCACAACGTGGAGTTTGTAAGCCAGTCGCCGATAGGCAAGTCGAGCCGCTCGAACCCCGTAACCTACCTGAAAGCCTACGACGAAATCCGTCAGCTTTTCTGTGAGACGCCTCTGGCAAAGCAGATGAAGTTTACCCAGTCGTTTTTCTCGTTCAACCAAGACGGCGGGCGCTGCGAGTTCTGCAAGGGCGAGGGCACTATCACTGTGCCAATGCAGTTTATGGCAGATGTTACCCTGCCTTGCGAAACCTGCGGCGGCAAGCGGTTCAAAAAGGACATCTTGGAGGTAACCGTAAGGGGCAAAAACATTTCCGACGTGCTGGAGATGAGCGTAAACGAAGCGATTGAGTTTTTCTCGAAAGACAAGAGCAACGTCGCCAAACGTGCCGTCAAGCGGCTGAAGCCTCTGCAAGATGTGGGCTTAGGCTACGTGAAGCTCGGACAACCCTCATCGACGCTCTCGGGCGGAGAGAATCAGCGTGTGAAGCTGGCGTTTTTCATAGCAAACGAAAACGAAAAACCGACGATGTTTATATTCGATGAACCGACCACAGGTTTACACACAGAGGACATAAAAACGCTGATGAAGGCGATAAACAAGCTGATAGAGGCAGGGCACACGGTGGTCATCATCGAACACAACCTCGACATTATCCGACAAGCAGACCACCTGATAGATTTAGGACCGGAGGGCGGCGACAGGGGCGGCTACATCGTCGCCGAAGGCACGCCTGAGGAGGTGGCAGCCAATCCCGATTCCATAACGGGCAGATTTATTTTCCAAGAATAAGAAATAGAAACGATGACAGAGAGAGTTAAAAACATATTAGACAAGTACCTGAGCCGCTACAACCGCGAGGAGTTTATCCAGTTTGACCCTGTGCAGATACCGCACATGCTCACGCGAAAAGAGGATATGGAGATAGCAGGTTTCCTCGTTGCAACTATCGCTTGGGGGCAGCGTAAGTCTATCATAAATAATTCTAAAAGGCTACTTTCGCTAATGGATAATTCCCCGCTCGAATTCCTGCAAAATCACGTGCCAGACTATCGAGGATTGAGGGAGAGCACAGAGCTCTTTTCGCTCTCAGACTCGCCGGAGTGGCAGGCGTTCAGAGGGTTTTGTCACCGCACATTCAACTCGGAGGATTGTCTGTTTTTCCTGCTCTCGCTCAAGCGTATCTATACCGAGCTGGGTGGATTAGAGGGCGTCTTTACCGAAGGCTTCGGGCAAGACGGCACAGCGTTTACAGCCATCAGGCACTTCCGCGAGAAGTTCCTCGAGCTACCTCACGCACACCGCGTAGAGAAGCACGTGCCAAACGTAGAGCGAGGCTCTGCTGCCAAGCGGATAAATATGTTCCTGCGCTGGATGGTGCGGCATGACGACTTCTCGGTGGACTTAGGCTTGTGGAGAGGGATTTCGCCATCGGTACTGATGCTACCGCTCGACGTCCATTCGGGCAACATAAGCCGCGAACTTGGGCTGCTCACTTCACAGAAAAACGACTGGGCTGCCGTAGAGGAGGTTACCGCTCGCCTACGCGAGTTCGACCCACAAGACCCAATAAAATACGACTTCGCTCTATTCGGTGCGGGGGTGTTTAAGGGACAAGAGATGTAGGGGTTTATTTAACTACTGAATTATCAACTGAATACAAAAATGGAAATAGTAATATTTTGTGGAATACAAGCGACAGGCAAGAGCACGTTTTATAAAGAGAACTTCTTTAATACTCACGTTCGTATTTCTCTCGACCTGCTCAACACAAGGAATAGAGAGCAAAAGCTTATTGATAAAAGCGAAGAGCCAAATCATCAAGCATTACCATGTTAAACCCACAAAACAGCATGTTTTTCAATTAATTTCACTAACTTTGTAGCCATTTTTTTAATAGAAAAGAATAAATTTGCAATATAAAATAATGGAAAAAGAATTTGTTTTCGAAGACCTGACAAAAGAGACAACCGAAACGTTGTCAAATCATTATAGCCAAATCATCACTGCTTTAGGCGAAGACGTGAAGCGTGAGGGATTGGTAAAGACGCCACTACGTGTGGCAAAAGCTATGCAGTTTCTGATGTCTGGCTACAAGCAAGACCCAGCCGAGGTGCTTAGGTCTGCACTATTCCACGAGGACTACAGACAGATGGTGATAGTAAAAGACATTGAGTTTTTCTCGATGTGCGAACACCACATGCTGCCGTTTTTCGGTAAAGCTCACGTAGCCTATATTCCAAACGGCACCGTAACAGGACTCACCAAAGTTGCTCGTATCGTGGATATTTTCGCACATCGCCTACAGCTACAGGAGCGACTGACCACCCAGATAAAAGAGTGCATACAAGAGACGCTAAATCCAATGGGGGTTATGGTGGTAATCGAGGCTCAACACCTCTGCATGCAGATGCGTGGCGTGCAGAAGCAACACTCTGTAACCACTACGTCGGACTTCACAGGTGTGTTTGAGGTGCAAAAGACCAGAGAGGAGTTTATCTCTCTGATAAAATAGATGAATAAAACTTTTTTGTGAATGTTATGGAAAAACAACAATTGATAGAGGAGATTTCTCGCCTTCGCAAAGAGAAAAATGCTGTGATAATGGCTCACTACTACCAGAGCAGTGACATTCAGGACATTGCCGATATGGTAGGCGATAGCTTGGCTTTGGCGCAATATGCGGCAACCACTACGGCTGACATAATCGTGATGAGTGGCGTGCACTTTATGGGAGAGACTGCCAAAATCCTTTCGCCAAGCAAGAAAGTGCTTGTGCCAGATATGGAGGCGGGTTGCTCGCTTGCAGACTCTTGTCCTGCCGATGAGTTCAGGGAGTTTGTAGAGGCGCACCCAGACCACACGGTCATCTCTTATGTCAACACTACTGCAGCGGTAAAGGCTCTGACAGACGTTGTAGTAACCTCTACCAACGCCAAGAGAATCGTTGATTCGTTTCCCAGAGATGCCAAGCTGATTTTCGGACCAGATAGAAACTTAGGCGGCTACCTCAATAGCATCACAGGCAGAGATATGCTGCTGTGGGACGGTGCTTGCCACGTCCACGAACAGTTCTCGGTAGAGAGCTTGGTGGAGCTAAAAAAGCAACACCCAAAGGCAAAAGTCTTGGCACACCCAGAGTGTAAAAACACGGTGCTCTTGTTGGCTGACTTTATCGGCTCTACTCAGGCACTGCTCAACTACAGCATCGAGAGCACGAGCGAGGAGTTCCTCGTGGCGACCGAGAGCGGAATCCTACACCAGATGCGGAGCAGAAGTCCACATAAAAAGTTCATCGCTGTGCCAGCCGTGGATAGCACCTGTGGCTGCAACGAGTGTAGCTTTATGCGACTAAACACCATCGAGAAAATCTACAACTGCCTCAGAGACGAACAACCGGAGATATTAATCGACGAGGAGCTTAGGCGGAAAGCAGTAAAGCCAATCGAGAGGATGCTGGAGTTGTCGAAGTAAAGGGGGAGGGAGTTTTATAATAATAAAAGTCTAACAAAATAAACTAATAAAAATAGAGATGTCTAAATTAAATGTTGATCAAAAAACAATAATGTTGCTTTTTTCTGATAAAAAAGCTGATTTTTTAATCCCAGACTACCAAAGACCGTATGCTTGGGAAGAAGAGCAGTGTCAAACGCTTTGGGATGACATTTTTGCATTCGCTTTTCCAGATAACAACTGCGATAGTTTTGATAGTAATGAAGAGTACTTTTTGGGTTCTATAGTAACATTTGATAATGGGAAAGGTAAAAAGGAGGTAATCGACGGACAACAACGTTTAACAACATTAATGCTATTATTACGTGCTTTCTACGACAAATTTAAAAACATGCAAGACGAAAATTCAAAAAGCACTCGTGATAGAATAGCACAATGCTTGTGGAAAACAAATGAATTTGGACAGGCTAATTTAAATGAGCTTAAAATTGATTCTGAAGTCGCAACAGACAATGACAAAGACGAGTTTTTAGAAATCCTAAAAACAGGTGTTGTAAATAAAGAACAAAACAGCAATTACGCTAAAAACTATAGGTTTTTCCAAGAAAAAATAGATAGTTTCCTAAATGAATTTCCATCATATTTTCCTTATTTACCTGCACGTATTTTGGGAAATTGTATTTTACTTCCAATTGAAGCTGAGTCACAAGATACAGCTTTAAGGATTTTTTCAACGCTAAATGATAGAGGATTACCTTTATCTGACGCTGATATATTCAAAGCACAATTTTATAAACATTATAGTGCGAAAAATCAAAAGGATAGTTTTATTGAAAAATGGAAAGAATTAGAGGAGATAAGTAGCAGAATTTTTAAATCTTTAAACGGAACACCGATGGATGAGTTGTTTACTAAGTACATGTATTATGTTCGAGCAAAACAAGGCATTAAGTCGAGTACAACAGAGGCATTACGTAAATTTTACGAAAAAGATAAATATGCAATTTTTCAAAAAGATGAAACTTTACATGATTTAAAGCTTTTAGTTGACTTTTGGAACGATGTTTATATTCAAAATAAAGATAGATTTACTGCCAATACATTAAGGAAGTTATTTATTTTGAATTACGCACCAAATGGAATGTGGACATATTTTTTATCTGTATATTTCCTACACAACAAAGATCACAATAATGAATTAAATAAAGAGAAATTAGAATCCTTCTTAGACAAAGTTATTGCTTTTGTTTGGGGCTATGCATTTACAAACCCAGGAGTGAATGCTTTAAGAACACCTATTTATGCTGAAATGGTAAATATTGTTAATAATAAGGAAGTAAATTTTGATGAACATAAGTTTGATGAACGTACATTAAGAACAGCAATTAACAATTTTGAATTTAAAAATGGCAGACCAATTACAAAATCCATGCTAACATGGTGGGCGTTTAAAGATAATAATCAAGTGATTCCGCCGCTAAATACAAGTTTTGATATTGAACATATATTTGCAAAAAAGAGACAAGAGAATGACAAGACACTTAATGACGCAAGAAATCTTGAATCACTCGGCAATAAATCTCTATTAGAAAGCAAAATTAACATTAGAGCTGCGGATTACAGATTTAGTGACAAAGTAAAATACTATAAAGGCTTTAAGACTGATAAAGGACAAGATAGACAAGGAACTGTAATATCTGAATTGATTAAAATAGCAACACAAAACAATGATTTTACAGAGCAAGATATAATAAAAAGAACAGAAAAAATTGTGGACAGTTTTATAAATTATTTAAAGCAAAACAATTTAGTAAAGCTATAACAACTTATTATAGTCGTATTCTAAATACACAAAAGATGAGAATATTAGTCCAACGAGTAACTGAAGCGAGTGTAACCATCGGGGGTTCTCTGAAGTCCCAGATTGGCAGAGGGTTGTTGGTGCTGGTAGGCGTTACCGACACGGATACCGACACCGACATCGACTACCTCTCGTCGAAGCTGGTAAACCTACGGATATTCGACGATGCAGAGGGTGTGATGAACCTCTCGGCAGGGGACACCCAAGCCGAGATACTAATCGGGAGCCAATTTACCCCCTACGCCTCTACGCGCAAAGGCAACCGCCCATCGTATCA
>CAYFSY010000117.1:0-5865 GCA_964345905.1 uncultured Paludibacteraceae bacterium
TTGATACAAAATAACTTACAAAGATAATTCTTTTCTAAAGTTATCTTGAACCAAATATTTTAATAATTTGTATATTTGGATAACAATTTTATTTTTTTGTCGAGTTTGTGGTGGTGGAGTCAGATTCTTTTGGTTTGTCTGCCACTACCTCTGTCGTCTGCTCTGCCTGCTTTTTCTTTTTCCGCTTTCGGAAAAGCTCTTTTATGCTGTTGAAATTTTCGCGATAGACGAGTCCTACTCCCTGCGTGTAGGGTGCGTCCTTGAAGTCCTGAATGCTGTTTGTGCGGTTGTAAACCTTAGCAACGAGCTTACCCGACTGCACAAGTTTGTACTCCAATTCAAAGTCGAGTATCGCCTGACTCAGTGCGCTGTTGCTCACTTGTTGAGTTTCGTCGTTGCGGTAGCCGAGGTTGCTGTTGATGATAACACGCTCATTAGGTGCGTAGTTGATATTAACTCCATATTCGTTTCTTTGCATACCGCTGGTTTGGTCTTGGTCAAACTTGATGTTGATACCAATGGTAAATTTATCCGAAAGCTGCGAAAGCATGTTGTTTAGCTGGCTACCAACGGTTGAGGTTACCAACGCAAGCACATCGTTTTGGGTCTGCGTCATCTGACCATTTCCGCCATCTACCTGCATCATAGTGTTTGGGTTGTAGAACCCACCGAATGCAAGCAGGTAAATCATCTGTCTGTTCATCATCTCGTCTGTAGTGATGATATTGCTCAAGGCTCGGCGAATGTTTTCGTCTGACGACGGCAGTTCGATATCGAAAGCGATATTTGGCTTGGTGAGGTTTCCTGTGAGCAGTAGCACGCAGTTTACAGGTATATTGCTACTGCTGTACGACTGCGAAAGAACGGATTCGTCAAACAGACCTTTTATCGAGGCTTTGGTCTGATAGATTGCTTTAAGGTTGATTGTTGGGTTTTGCGGATTGCCGTTCCACAGAAGCGTAGAGCCTTCGGATACCTTGAATTCACGTTCTATGGCTTGCTGGAATGTAAATAGGTATTTTCCCTCGTTCAGAGCGTAGTTGCCGTAGAGTTTTAAGTCCTCGTTTTTAGTGTTGTAGGCGATACGCATGGTGCCACTACCTGTGGCTTCTATCTTATCTCCTGCAGCACGGTCTAGGAGCAGCTGTATCTTGGCTTCTGGTGTAACGTCAATATTTAGATTAATGTTTACGTTTGATGATTCAGCCGTTTTAGGTGAAATATCTGCAATGTTTTCCAAATCTTCTTTGCGCTGCACAAAGTGTACAAAGTTACTCGATGTTGCTGCAGAGCTGTTATCTAGAGGAATAAAAATCTTGGTATTCCTGTCTGTACTAACCCTGCAAGCTATTTCAGTAGATGTAGTGTTGTTTCCATCGATATATCCTGATCCTGTGCCGTATGCTTCTCCGTAGAATGGTGCATCTGGAGCCTGTTTTTTCTGGAAAACAAGTAGGTTATCTGCTAAGAAATCTATTCTATAGCGAAGCGTGTCAAAATAGTTGTGTGCTACATATCCACTTACTTTTCCCTTGTTTTTATAGATGTCCTCAATATTGATGTCTTTGAATATGATAGAGTCTTTTGTCATTCGGATTCTATCATTGAAGTAAAATCTAGCTCCAAGTGTTTCTACCTGTAGCATTCCTTGCTTTACATCTACATCTGTCTCTACTGCCCATTGGCGTTTTCTTGTGTTTCCATAGATGTTTACACTGCCGTCGGCATAGCCATCAAGATCTGAGAATATGTTTTTTACAAATCGCTGTATGAATTTCAGTCGTAGGTTATCTGCATCACCGCCAATGTGTATGTAGCCTTTTTTTAGGAAAAAACCACCATGTAGATCGGCTCTACTATTTGTACGCTCGTCTCTTAATCTTCCTGCAAAATTGATAACGCTAGAGTCTCTATCGAAAGATGATACCACATGGAGTTTGCCCATTTCAGCATCATTGAAAAGGAAGTTGTCTGAATATAGATTTGCCTCTATTACAGGCTCTTTTAGTAGGTTTGAAAGAGCTACCGAACCATCTATTATGCCTCCAAACTTTACAGCAGCATCTTCTACCATCACCAAGTTGAGCAAGTCTCCTAAATTTAGTTGGTGTATGTCTATCTTTAGCTTCTCTTCTGGATCAGATGAAACAGCACCGGCTATCTTTAGGAGTTGTCCGTTGCCAGATACGGCAAAGTTCTCTATATCTACTCGCTTGAAGTTGGTGCGAACGAACGATCTCTCTATGTTGAGCAGGTTGTTTGCCATAGCTATCTGAGTCGGTAGTATCTTCATATCAAGGGTAAGCCTATCAGCGGTATCTCTGCTAAACTCAATATTCGACAGAAACTCACCTGCATATATGTCTTTTTTGTTGAAGTTTTTCCAAGCAAGAAATATATTTGCCGAATCTCCTTGTAGATCTGATTTTAGCATCAGCATAAGTGAATCTTTGGAGTTTTGCTTGGTGGTAGAAGCTACAAGATTTACAGCCTCGCCTCGCTTATATAGGTTTAGATGCGATGTAGTGAATTTCATGCTGCCGTTTGTAAGGTATGGCACATCTGCAGCTACGTTGAACATGCGACTATCTCCACTATAGAAGCCATATAGAGTGCTTTGCTTAGTGGTAGTCCAAGGAATTTCGAGCACTTCGCAGAACTCTTTTAGCCTCTCTACCTCGAAGTAGAAGCCGATATTACTTCGCTGAATCTCTCTGTCTTTCTCTTTCTGCTTTTGGGCTTTGTGCGCTTTACTTTGAAAAACAGGGAATGACTCCTTGATAACATCTATTATATCAGCTGGAAGTGTTGCTAGAGTGTATTTACCTGATACATAGCCATTTATTATATCTGATTCTATCAGGGTAATCAACGAGTCCTTTTCGCTGTAAGATGATGCACTTATGTTTTTGATGGTGTAAGTCCCATTGTTTGAGAGCTTTAGGTCGTTTATATCCAGAGTGCCGTTGATGTTGTCGATGCTTGAGCCAGCAAAGTCGGCGTTTATTCCGAATCCAAAAGTTAGGTTTGGATATTTCTCTATAATGCTCAGTTTGTTGAGATTAACTCCCTCTACTTCTGCGTCGAAGTGGAAAATCTTGTTTAAATCATCATTCAAATCGACCAATCCGTGAAAGTCTACCTTGCCGTTTTTATCGTTGATAGAGGCATTTCCCTCAAATCGCTTTTGATAGAAGTTGCCATCTAGAGTAATGTTTTCGTATTTGTATCCCTTGAAAGTAAACTCGCCAATGTTAGCCTTTAGGTCGCTCTGCAGAGGTGTGTTTTTGCCGAAACTGATTTTGGCATAAGTGTCTATCGAGAGTTTGCCGAGTCCGCTCTCCTTACCTAATATCTGTGCTAAATTGATTCCAGCTGTGGATAGCCTTCCGTCGATAAAGAATTCGCCGAAACTGTTTTTTACAGAGACGTCTAAGTCTGTCAGCAGGCTACCTGCCGCCGTGGCAATATCGCCATTGATGTGCATGTCTCTGAAATAGCCCTCTATGGTGCCTTTGTACGACACTTTTCGTAGGTTCAAGACCTGCTTGGGTAGCACAAATGGCTTTCGGCTTAGTGCTGAAATGTCGTCTTGTAGCTGGCTGAGGTTGGCGTATAGGTTGGTGATGTCTGCCAAGATGTAGAGACTATCTCTATTTGGCAGTCCACGTAGGATTAGGCTGCCGTAGATGCCTGTCTGCGAGCCGTAGTCTGCAATTATATTGTCTATTTTTATGTCCTCCACGTATCCTTTGGCTTCTAAGGCTACGATGAGTTCAGAGCGGAGGCTGCTGACTTGTGGTAGCACGGGAGCCAAGTCTTTTGGTGATATTTTCGCAAAGAGATTGCTCGCTTCAGCCCAAAGTCTGCCGATGTTTTTCGTTGACTGCCATTCGTTTGTGCGTACAAATAGGCTGTCGGCTTTGATGTTTGACTTTGGTAATGATAGAGCGAAATTCTTAGCCACAATTATAGAGTCTTGCCATTCAAATCCGAAACGTAGATTGTTCAGGTGTAGTCCAGACTGCTCTGTGAGGCTCAAAGACAAGACTTCGCCTTTGTAGAGTTTTTCTGAAATATTATCTATCCTAAACCTTCCGCTTATCTCGCTTAGAGCGATATTTGCAGGGTCAAATCCCTCCTTTTTGCCTTGCTTGCGTAGGTCTATGAACTGAAATCCACAGTTGTAGAGTTCAACCTCTTTAGCTTCTACTCTGAAAGGAAATGGTTTTTTTTCTTTTGGTTTTCTAAATAGATTTTGTAAAATGGAGAAGTTTGTTACCCCCTTTTCGTCTATTACAAACCTCACTTTTGAGTCGTTGAGTGAGATTCCTTGAATAAGTATCTCCTTTTCTCTGAGCTTGTAGAGCGAGAATTTGGCATCTACGCTACCCACGAAAATCATCGTGTCGCCTGCTAAGTCTTTGGCGAGTAGGTCGTTGATAGATAGTGCGTTGAAGGGTTTTAGCCTTACGTTTTTTATCTGAACCTCTGTACCGAGCCTATCGGAGAGCCACTCCGAAGCCTGACCTACCAAGAAGTTTTGTATAGGTGGCAGTGTTATCAACACGAAAGGCAGTAATAGTAAGCATACTATCACTATTGCTATGAGCAAAAGCCTTTTAATCCACCTTTTCATTCTTAATAAAAAAACTGCTTGATAAATCTAAACTCACAAAATTACGAGTTTTTTTTTAGAATACCGCTATTTGTAAGTAAAAACTTCGTTTTTTTTAGGCATTTATATCACAATTATGTAAAAAAATATTACCTTTGCAACAAATTTTCAAATCTAAGTGATTTGGATTGACAAAATATTACTAATCTAACTCAATTACATTAAAAAGATGAAGAATAAGTACATTGATTTGATTCAGCAGTCATTTGAATTTCCTAATGAAGAGTTTGAGGTGGAAGATGGTAACCTTAATTGGTTTGGCATACCTCTGATGGACGTCATCAAACAGTATGGAACGCCACTTCGTATCGCCTATCTGCCCAAGATAGGACAAAATATACAACGCGCGCGCCGTGCTTTTAATGTGGCTATGGCAAAGGTGGATTATCAAGGCGATTACAACTATTGTTACTGTACCAAATCGTCTCACTTCTCATTTATAATGGAGGAGGTGCTCAAACACAATGTGCACTTAGAGACTTCGTCTGCTTTTGACATAAATATACTAGAGAATCTGTATGAGACAGGACATTTAAAGCAAGATACATACGTTATCTGTAACGGATTTAAGCGTCCACAATATGTGGAGAATATCGAAAACTTAATAGAGCTTGGATTTAAAAACGTCATCCCTGTGCTCGACAATAAGTTTGAACTTGACCTTTTCAATATACCCAAAAGGAAAAAGTTTAACGTTGGCATACGTATCGCTTCGGAGGAGGAACCGAAATTTGACTTCTATACTTCGCGTTTAGGTATCAGATACAATGATATTATACCATATTGTGAGGAGAAGATTAAGCCAAACAAGAATGTAAATCTGAAGATGCTCCACTTCTTTATAAACACAGGTATCAGAGACACAGCATATTACTGGAACGAATTGAATAAGGTTACTGCTCTCTACTGCGAGATGAAAAAGATTTTTCCAAGCCTCGATTCGCTCAACATTGGTGGCGGATTTCCTATTCAGGCACACCTCGATTTTGAATATGACTACGAATATATGGCTGAGGAGATTGTGGCACAGATTCAGACTGCCTGCAAAAACAATGGGGTAGAGGAGCCTCATATTTTTACCGAATTTGGCTCCTATACGGTTGGCGAAAGCGGTGCAATGCTATATTCTATCATCAACCAGAAGCAGCAGAATGACCGTGAGCTGTGGAATATGATCGATAGTAGCT
>CAYFSY010000118.1:0-5857 GCA_964345905.1 uncultured Paludibacteraceae bacterium
ACTCTGCCATTACAGCCAATCCCAAAGCCTCAGACTTCAGTGCAAGACCAGGACCAGAGGTGGTGGTTACCGCCAAATCGCCTGCAAAAGAGGCACCAATAGCCGAGCATATTCCGCCGATTTCGTCCTCTGCTTGGAATGTCTTAACTCCCAAATCCTTTCTGGTGGCGAGTTCGTGCAAAATATCGGTGGCAGGTGTGATTGGGTAGCCTTTTTCGAGCTTTTCAGATTTATCAATTTGGAAAGTTGATACACTTAGGTGCTGGTTGTGACCGTAGTTGTATCCGTCCTCAAGCACCTTTGCATTAGCTTTCAGTATATCAGGTTTTTTAGCAAATTTGTTTGCAAGGAAGTGCTGAGCCTTCTCTAAATTGCGGTTGAAGAGCCAGCTGATAAGTCCTAAAGCAAACATGTTTTTGCTCCTCTCCATCGCTTTTAAGTCCATCTCGAAACCCTCTAAACTCTTTACTGTCATTGAAGTAAGTGGTACAGATACGATCTGTATGGTATCCTTTAATTTAAGTTCAGCAAAAGGATTGTTCGTCTCGAATCCCGCTTTTTTCATGTCTTTTTCCTCAAAAGAGTCTGAATCGCAAATCACTATACTTGTTGGTTTGAGTATGTTTGCGTTTACTTTCAGAGCAGCAGGGTTCATCGCCACCAACACATCGACATAGTCGCCGGGGGTGGTTACTCCACTACCTACACGCACTTGAAATCCAGATACGCCAGCGGTCTCGCCACGTGGAGCACGGATTTCGGCAGGGTAGTCTGGGAATGTAGCAATTTCATTGCCAAGAATTGCTGATAGGCTTGAAAAAAGCGTTCCTGTCAGTTGCATTCCGTCTCCAGAGTCTCCAGAGAATCGGATTACGACATCATTGGTTTTTTCTGTTTTATTACTATTCATAACTATCAATAAATGACATTTAACAATAACTTATTTTTTTCATAAAATGAATTATAATCTGCGAAGGTACTATTTTTTTCTCTATTACATAATTATTTTGTACCTTTGCGGAAAATCATTAGCAAAACAGGGTAATATGTCGGTAGTTTTTACAGTAATATATTATATCTTATTGCTTGTATATGTCTATTTCATAGCAAAGGCAGTTATAGACGTATTGCTTGATGACCGCAGTCCTATACGGCAAATAGCCTGGATAGTGGCGCTGATTTTCTTGCCATTTGTGGGACTGATTTTTTATTATTTTTTTGGAAGGAACTATAGAAGAAATCAATCGTTTAGGTGCAAGCAGACATATAAAGATTTAGCTTGTACAGATGTAGATACAGATGTAGAGCTAGAGAAGCTTAAAAGTTCCAACACTCCTTATTACTTTCATCAGTCTGTCCAGATGATGGTAAACATTAGTACTGCGGAGATTTATCAGAACTCCAAATTTGATATTTTGACATCTGGTGCCGAATCTTTTGAAAGGTTATTTGAGGATATAGAGAATGCTAAGGAGTATATTCACATTGAGTTTTTTATAATCGAGGACGATAAAATCGGCAACGAACTTCGCAGGTTGCTGATACGTAAATCGCAAGAGCGGGTAAAGGTTCGTGTTATTTACGATTATTTGGGGTCGTACCGTTTGTCGGAGTCGTATCGCCAGTCGCTTAAAAATGAGGGTGTTATGATTTATCCTCTTATGCCATTTGGTTTTAAAATTGGCTATAGTAAAATAAACTACCGCAATCATCGTAAGATAGTGATTATAGACGGCAAGGTAGGCTATACAGGAGGCTTGAATGTAGCAGATCGCTATGTCTACGGCAATAGACTCGGAGAGTGGCGTGATACTTTGGTTAGGATTGAGGGAGAGGCTGTTCATGGCTTGCAAAAGACTTTTCTTGCCGACTGGTATTTTGTTGAAAACAAGCTGATTACCGGTGAAAAGTACTATCCAGACGCCAAAATATTCTCTAATAACCAGGCGCAAGTTATCAGTTCGGGTCCAGATACTGACTGGGAGTCGATTCTGTTAGGCTTAATTACCTTTTTTTTTTTTTTTTTAAAGAATATTTATATACATACGCCATACTTTCTTCCACCCGAAAGTCTGCTTATCACTCTTCAGATGGCTGCAATGAGTGGGATTGATGTTCGCATAATGATACCACAGAAAAGCGATACGCTGATAGTGGCAGCAGCAAGTGCATCGTACTACAAAAAGCTTATGGAGGCTGGAGTAAAGGTCTATCTCTATCAGAATAACTTTCTGCACAGCAAAGCGATTACTATAGATGACGAAGTAGGAATTGTAGGCACCGCCAATATGGATATACGCTCCTATGAACATCATTATGAAGTCAATGCCTTTATCTATGATAAGCAGACAGCAATAACTCTCCGCAAAGCTTTTGAGGATGATATGGATAAGTGCATTCTGCTCAACCTCGAGGATTGGCTAAAACGTCCTCTCTACATACGCCTGAAAGAGTCTATAGCAAGGCTATTTAGTCCCCTTTTGTAAAAAGGTAAAAAAAGAGGCAAGTAAAAATCATTGCCTCTATATTTTATTACGTCCTATTGTTATCTTTCCGCCAATTCTCAATCATTTCGATAAATCTGTCGAAAAGGTAGATGCTATCTTGCGGACCGGGTGCAGACTCAGGGTGATACTGCACGGCAAAAACTCTATCTTTTTTGCTCTCAACACCCTCGGTAGTGCCGTCTAAAATGTTTAGATGAGTTATCTCTAAATCGGTGTTTTTCAGCGATCCCACATCAATAGCATAACTGTGGTTTTGGCTTGTAATGTGGATTTTGCCGGTCTGTAGGTCTCTTACAGGGTGGTTGCAACCGCGGTGCCCGAACTTCATCTTGTAGCTCTTGGCGCCGTATGCAATACCAATCATCTGCAAGCCTAAGCAGATGCCAAAGATAGGCACTTTGCCACGTATCTTGTTGATAGCCTCGATAGCAGGCGTAACGTACTCTGGGTCGCCTGGACCGTTTGAGAGGAAAACACCGTCGGGGTTGAACGCCAGAATCTCTTCTGCTGGGGTGTTGTATGGCACAATAGTTACATTGCAGCCACGCTCATTCATCAGCCTGATGATGTTATACTTTATGCCACAATCAATGGCTACAATGTCGTACTTGTGGTTTGCAGTGCGCGAAAACCAACGCTTTTTGCAACTCACACGAGCCACCATATCCGTTGGGTATTTGTACTCTGAAATTCGCCTCATCGCCTCCTCTTTTGGGGTGTCGGCGGAGGTTATCAGCACCTTCTGCGAGCCTTCGTCGCGGATAATGCGCGTGATGCGACGAGTATCCACGCCAGAGATAGCAGGGATATTGTGCTCCTCGAGCACCTCCGAAAGCGTCTTGGTATAGCGGAAGTTCGAGGGAACATCGTTGTATTCGCGGACAACCATTCCACCCAATGAAGGGAACTTGGTCTCGTAGTCCTCATCGGTGATGCCGTAGTTACCCACCAAGGGGTAGGTCATCACCACCATTTGGTCTGTGTAAGAGGGGTCAGATACCAGCTCTTGGTAACCCACCATGCCAGTACTAAACACAATTTCGTTGATAGCGTCTCTATCTGCACCGAAGCCGTAGCCGTAAAACTCGGTGCCATTCTCTAAAACAATTTTCTTATCGTAAGGTTTCATATCGGGGTACAAAATTACTATTTTTTCGCTTTGTAGCAATAAAAAATTCACTCTATTGATGAAAAATTATGAAAGTGTTTCTGTTTAATGTGTAGCGTGTAGTGTTTAATGTCATTCCCGCGTAGGCGGGAATCTCCCCAAGAGTGCGATAAAAAGCATAACACACGAGTTTATAGACCCTCACAATGTAATTGTGTTTTAGAGTTTTTAGAACTTTTGAGTTTAACGTACTTTTTCAGATTATCTCTGCAAAAACGATATGTTACAAAGATTTTTTTATTGTGAATATCAAGATGCCACTCTTTCCCTATCATATCATAATCGTATAGTTTCTGAAGCAGCACAGGATTTTCTGGAAGCTGTTCGTCGTTCCAGATAAAGAGCTTTTTGTTTTTGTATTCATAAAACGCATTGAATAGTGTCGTGTCTGAAAATCGTTCGAAAGTAACATAAGTTAATCCCCATGGTCTATATCCGTAAAAATGAACTAAAATAGTGCTGTCGCTTTCATATTCGCAACGAACTGAAAAGACATTGTACTGACAAAAAGCTTTGCCTCTGGTGTTGGTAAAATCCAAGATGGCGTTAGTCATAGCGGCTTTGCAGTCTCCTCGCTCTATCAGGCTTGTTTTATAAACTCGGCAAGAGCCAAATAGAGATAACATCACTATGAGTAATAAAATGTTCTTTATGTTTTTCATATTCTTAAAGTTCTGTTTTTGTAATTATCAGATAGATTGTCAGTATCGTAACTACCTCTGCTATAACGGCTGGTAATGAGATAAAACCAAGCATAATATCAAAAGGGAAAATCCAAAAACGCCAAATTACGAGCGAAAGAGAGCATGATATTATAAATTGTAAAATGGTTAGTAATGCGATTTTCAACTTGCTTTTTATTAGCTTTTTAGTAATAAAAACAAAAACCACAGCACTTACAACAAATACTATATAGCCAAGATATACATTTAGTAGCAAGTGTTCCATAATAAGAACTAAAGAAAACTGAGATTATTTACAAAAGCAAAGTTACAAAATAAATTTAGAAATGCTTGTTTCGAGTAGATTTATTCCAAAATATCCGAAATTTTGCCTATTTTTGTGGTTGAAATAAAAAATTTAGAGAGGAAAAAGTAATGTTACCACTTGCAGAAAGACTTCGTCCGCAGACCTTAGAGCAGTTTTTAGGACAGCGCCACTTGGTAGGCGAGGGTGCTGTGCTACGAAATATGCTCGAGAGCGGAAATGTCTCGTCGTTTATCCTTTGGGGACCGCCGGGTGTAGGCAAAACTACCTTTGCCAATATCATCGCTACCACGCTTGAGCGTCCGTTTTACACTCTGAGTGCCGTCACTTCGGGTGTAAAAGATGTGCGTGAGGTCATAGAGAAGGCTCAGCGAAACCAGTTTTTCTCGTCCAAGCCGCCGATACTTTTTATCGACGAAATCCATCGTTTCAGCAAGTCGCAGCAAGATTCGCTGCTCGGTGCGGTCGAGAAAGGCATATTTACCCTCATCGGTGCCACCACTGAAAACCCTTCGTTTGAGGTTATCCCGCCGCTGCTCTCGCGCTGTCAGGTATATGTGTTTAAGCCGCTCGATGAGCAGGATATGAGGCAGTTGGTAGATTACGCTTTGGCAAACGACACCGAGCTGAAAAAGCTCAACGTAGAGGTAAAAGAGTATGAGGCGATATTTCGGTTTGCGGGTGGCGATGCTCGTAAGTTGCTAAATATCATCGATTTGGTGGTAAATGCAAACACCTCTGAGCAGATTGTTATTACCAACGACGCTGTCATCAAAGCCCTGCAGCAAAATCCGCTTGCCTACGACAAAAACGGCGAACTTCACTACGATATCATCTCGGCGTTTATCAAAAGCATCAGAGGCAGCGACCCCGATGCGGCTCTCTATTGGCTTGCCAGAATGCTCGAGGGTGGCGAGGATGTGAAGTTCATTGCCCGCAGGCTTGTGATTTTGGCTGCTGAGGATATCGGCTTGGCAAACCCAAACGCTCTGCTCTTGGCAAACGCCTGTTTCGACGTGGTGCACAAGATAGGCATGCCAGAGGCTCGAATCCCTTTGGCAGAGGTGGCTATCTATCTGGCAACGAGCCCTAAGAGCAATTCGGCGTACATGGCTATCAATCAGGCGATGGATTTGGTAAAAAAGAGCGGTAACCTGCCCGTTCCGCTGCACCTACGTAACGCACCTACAAAGCT
>CAYFSY010000119.1:0-5456 GCA_964345905.1 uncultured Paludibacteraceae bacterium
GCAGCCCACGTAGAGCTAAAACCTGCGTTTTCTAATACTATAGCTATGGCTATTTTAAGACTATCTTTTGGTGCAAAAGCCATAAATATCGAGTGGTCTCTACCGTGTGGGTTCTCTGCTGTTCCAGTCTTACCACATACTATAATGCTATCAATGCGTGCTACACGTGCAGTAGAGCCCATTCCCCCACCATTCACAGCCCACTCCATTCCCTGAATTACAGGCTCAAAATACTGGCTTTCGACTACTGTATAATGCTTATTTGTATAAGCAGTGTCAAGACTCTCTCCTTTTATTGACTTCAGTATATGCGGACGAATCCAGTAACCTCGGTTTGCGATAATTGCCGAAAAGTTGGCTAGTTGCACTGGTGTCGCTAAAATCTCACCTTGACCTATAGCTATAGATACAATGCTAAGACTACGCCAACGATTTTTACCGTGAATCTTATCGTAGGTCTCTGCATTTGGTATAAAGCCTCTGTTTTCATTCGGGAAATCCACTCCAAGCTTATAGCCAAATCCAAACGAGACTACAGCATCTTTCCACACATTAAAGGCATTTCGTATACTACCATATTTTTGATCGTCGAGCATCTTACGCAGTCCAGCACAGAAATATGCATTACAAGAAGAGGAGACTGCATTTGCCAAATTGAGTGGCGAGGCGTGAGCGTGACAACCAACACGGAAACGTCCTACCACATAACCATTATGGCAAGGAATAAAAGTGTTGGCATTTATAATCTGTTCCTGTTCAAATATCAGAGCATTTACCACTTTAAATGTTGAACCTGGAGGATAGCGAGCCATCATAGGACGGTCAAGCAGAGGCTTTATAGGGTCTCTAAGCAATTTAGCATAGTTAGCTCCACGCTCTCTACCTATAAGGGTTGAAAGATCATATGAAGGCGAAGACACCAAGGCTAATATCTCGCCAGTAGAAGGCTCTATTGCCACAATACTACCGACCTTGTTTTTCATCAGTTCCTCTCCATATGCCTGCAACTCTATATCTAGGCTCAAGGTAAGCGACTTTCCTCCTATTGGAGCAATATCTTCCTCACCATCTTTGTATCGTCCACGCACTCGTCCATTTACGTCGCGTAGGAAAATCTCCAAGCCGTTTGTGCCTTTCAGAATATCCTCATATTGCTTCTCTACCCCGTTTACACCGATGTAGTCGCCCTGCCTATAGATATTTGGATTATCCTCCAAATCCTTTGGCGAAACCTCGCCAATAGAGCCAATAGCGTGAGCTGCATTTGGTGTGGTATATTGTCGCATAGTACGATACACGAGCGAAACTCCCGGAAACTTCCATATCACCTCTTGCAGTATTGCAGCCTCCTCAGGCGTCATCTGCGTGATGAGCTTTTGTGGCAAAAGTGGCGAGTAGTTTGGATTTTTGCGTTTGTCTTTGAGGTCAGAGAGCTTCACTCTGAAATCCTGAATATCAATGCCCAAAACTCGACAAAACTCAACTGTATCAATCGGTGTGCCTTTTTTGTCGAGGTCATTCCACTGTTTTACAATTATGTCGATATCATAAATTGGCTGGTTATATACCAAAAGCGTGCCGTTGCGGTCGTAGATAAGTCCGCGAGTGGCGTAGATAGTTTTGCGAAGAAAAGCGTTGTCATCTGCCAGCTTGCCATAGTCCTTGAATATCTGCAGGTTAACCAACTGAGCGACAAGTATTATAGCCACTACTACTACAAATATTTTTATATAATCGCTCCTTTGCTTATGATTATCTCTCATTGTAGCGCTTCAGAAGGGTTGCTTGGATAAAAAACAGTACCACAAAGGTGGCAACGGTGCTAACCACAGTTTTAAGCAAAACCGCAGGGATATACCTAAACGAAAAGGCTTGCAGAAGGAACACCGACAGACTGTACAAAAGGGTCATCGTAAATGTGTATTTGTAGTAGTCTGCAGAGAATCGCACAAAGAGCGTGGCAGTATTTTCTAACTCATCTTTATCGAAAAATAGCCTCTGGACATATTGCCTTGCACCAGCTATCAGAGTTGCCGAAAAGCAGTGTATGCCGTAGCTTCCTGTGAAGTTATCCACCAAAAGTCCAAAGAAAAATGCAATCAGCATCAGCGGTATTGGCTTTACCCTCAACGGGATAATCAGGAAAAACATGATGTAAACGAATATGTTTCCCTGTCCGAAAAGTCCGAGTGGCGAAAATACAAACACCTGCAACAAAAAGAGCACCACAGCCCATAGCACCAATTTTAGAAACTCTTTCATTGCCTTATATCCTCCTTTATTTTGTTAATTTCGCCGAGGTCGCGAAAGATGATGATTTGCACATAGTTGAGCTTCGAGAAGTCAGAGAAGTAGAGCACCTTGAGGTCTTTCGACGAGGTCTCTCTATTATCACTCACCCGAGTAACCATTCCTACGCGATAGTTCTCGGGGAAAATAGATGAGTAGCCACTGGTTATTATGGTGTCGCCAGGCTTTATATCCGAATGGATTGGGATACCGCTTACATCAGCCATATTACGCGAATTGCCGTCCCATACGACTGAGCAGAGTGTGCTGTCTCTTTTCACCTTGGCGCTGATAGGGAACTTTGAGGAAGCCGCAAGCATCACCGCCGAATACCTATCCGTAACGTTGCTTATCACGCCCACTACTGCCCCATTAGCCACCACTCCGAAGCCCTCTTTTACTCCGTGGCTCGAACCGCGATTCAGCACAAAATACTTATCTATGCTCGACAAATCTTTGCTCACCACCTTTGCTGATAGGTAGCGCATAGCAGTGGTATCTGCAGTCTTTGGTAGAGCTGCATTTGCCTCGTACTCCAATACCTGTGCCTGCAGCGAGGCTACCAGAGTCTGTAGTTCGGCATTGTGGTGCGAAAGCTCCTCGTTGGTACGCGAAAGCGATAGATACTCCAAGACATTGCCAATCTTGGCGTTGGTCTCAGAGGCTATATTCATGGATGCTTGCGCAAAAACGCTCCGCTGGAACACACTCTGGTTGGTGATGATGTACAGAGCCACCAACTCCAATATAACAAAGACCCATAAAACCTTAAATCTGGCTAAAAACCTCAGAAAAGTACCCATCTTCCTATCTCTTTGAACTGGCTAAAAACCGCTCCACCGCTTGGCGAATAGAGGTCAGACCAATTCTGCTTAAATCAATTTTATCAAACTCAAAAAACTCAATATCCGACACATCATCGTCTGGCTTCAGGTAGCTGAAGTCCTGCACTTTTACCAGATAAAACATATCAAGCGTCCTGACTACAAAGCCTGAATATAGGTAGTCGTTTGGTATGGAAAAGAGATACTCAAGGTTCTGCACCGAGAGCGAAAGCTCCTCGCGAATCTCTCGGCAGATAGCCTCCTCTCCACTCTCGCCAATATCTACAAAGCCACCTGGCAAGTCAAGAGTCCCTTTGTGAGGTTCCTTACCACGAACAGTCATCAGAAGTCGTCCAGAGCTATCTACTATAAACCCCGCCACCGCCGAAACTGCGTTTAGGTAGTACTGAAAACCACACTTACCACAACGCTTCGACTTGCTATCTGCCTCATGGAATTCAGCACTCCCACAGGTAGGACAAAACTTAAATTTATCTAAAGGATGATGCACAATATCTATTTTTTGCAAAGATACTATTTTTTGCGGAATGTGAGACGATTTATGTCAGCGTTTTTCCCAAAAAAGCAAAATTAAAAAGGTATACTTTCAACCAAATTTAATTAACTTTGCACCATAAATTTTATAAAAAATAAAAGATGATGAAAAAGATAGCTTTTTTAACATTCGCCTTGACTATGATTTTGGGTCAGGTAAACGGACAGACGATGAGTCAGCAGTTCGAGGATTTGCTTTCGAGAAAAGACACTTTAGCACAAAAAGAGCTTTTAGAGAGGTGGGAGAAGGCAGACAGCAACGACCCAGAGCTCTACACCGCCTACTTCAACTATTACGCGAACAAAAGCCTCAGCGAAGTAATCAGAATGGGAAAATCCCTTGGAGGCGAGGAGTATTTACAGATTATGAGCCAAGACACAACTCAAAATGAGCCTGTCGGCTATCTCTATGGCGACACGTATTACAAACCAGACATTTTAAACAATGGGTTCGACTGGATAAACAGAGGCATCGAGAAGTTTCCAAACAGACTCGACATGCGGTTTGGAAAAATCTACATGCTGGGAGAGATTGAAAATTACGAGAGCTTTACAAGCGAAATTATCAAAACTATCGACTATTCTGCAAAAAACAATAACAACTGGACTTGGAGCAATAGCGAAGATTTAGACAATGCCAAAGAGTTTATGCTTGAGGCTATTCAGAGCTATCAGGTACAGCTATACAACACTGAAAACGACGACTTGCTAGACAACATGAAAAGGATAGCTGAAGCGGTCTTGAAGCACTATCCCGACAATGTAGAAAACCTTTCAAATCTTTCGATTGTGTATATGCTCAAAGAGCAGTACGACAAAGCATTGGAGCCACTCCTAAAGGCTGAAAAAATCAACTCTAAAGACTATATCGTTTTAAACAACATTGCGCACTGCTACAAACTCAAAGGCGACAAAAAGAAGGCTATAAAGTATTACGAGTTGGTAATAAAGCATGGCGACGGAGAGATAAAGGAGTTCGCTCAATCACAAATTGATACTCTTAAGAAAAAGTAGCAGAAGGCTTTAAAATAATAAAAAGGACGCACTCCGCTGAGTACGTCTTTTTTTTCATATCTAAATGATAAGTTTTCTATTTAAAACTTCAAGTTGTTTACTATGCTGTCGTCCACGATATTTGGCATGGTAACCTCGAGACGTGGGGTGCGTCGCATCTCGCGCTCTATGGCAAACATAGCACCGTTATTTCTTGCCCAGCTACGGCGTGCAATACCGTTGTTTACGTCCCAGAGTAGCATCGAGCGTAGGCGACGGTCGCAGTCGTCGCTGCCTTCGAGCAGCATACCGAAGCCGCCGTTGATAACCTCGCCCCAGCCTACTCCACCGCCGTTGTGTAGCGATACCCAAGTGGCTCCGCGGAAGCTATCGCCCACGAAGTTGTGAACCGCCATATCGGCACAGAACATAGAGCCGTCGTAGATGTTTGATGTCTCACGATAAGGCGAGTCTGTACCAGAGACGTCGTGGTGGTCGCGTCCGAGCACTACAGGTGCAGAGATTTCGCCATTACGGATAGCCTCGTTGAACGCTGCTGCAATGCGTGTTCTGCCCTCAGAGTCGGCATAAAGGATACGAGCCTGCGAACCCACAACGAGCTTGTTTTTGCCCGCCTCCTGTATCCAATGCAGGTTGTCCTCTATCTGTCCGGCAATCTCGCTTGGAGCATCTTTTAGCATCTCTTGCTGTACACGCTCTGCTATCTTGTCTGTTTTCTCCAAATCCTCCTCCTTACCAGAGGTGCAGACCCAACGGAAAGGACCGACACCGTAG
>CAYFSY010000119.1:5468-5839 GCA_964345905.1 uncultured Paludibacteraceae bacterium
CCCATAATATCCTGTACATACGATGGATAGCGGAATTTGTCTGTATCGCCCTCCATTACATCGGCACCAGCACGCGAAGCCTCGAGAAGGAACGCATTGCCGTAGTCGAAGAAATACATGCCATTAGCCGCAAGCTTATTGATAGCCGCCACCTGACGGCATAGCGACTCCTGCACAGCAGCCTTAAACTCCTCTGGACGCTCTGCCATCATCTTGTTCGACTCCTCGTAAGAGTAGCCCACAGGATAGTAGCCACCTGCCCAAGGGTTGTGAAGCGAAGTCTGGTCTGAGCCAAGCTCCACCTCTACGCCTCTCTCTGCAACCCTCTCCCAACGGCCAACCACATTGCCTTGGTAAGCACCCGAGCAAAC
>CAYFSY010000120.1:0-5806 GCA_964345905.1 uncultured Paludibacteraceae bacterium
GTGTGAATTCAGATATAATTGCAAAAATCAAAATATTTATGTAACTTTGCTGAAATTTTTGAGGAAAAATCCTCTAAAGTTATCTTGAACCTACATTTATATGCTGAGCCCTTTCCCATATTTTATTCCAGATATTTTTCAAATGGCTTTACAAACCTCTCAATCATATCGTCTGCTCTTTTCTTTGCTTGTTGCACAAAATGCTTTATGTAGGATTTTGCCCAACTTTCCATTGTTCCCTCAAACGATTGGTCCAATTCACTAACATGAAACTGAATTTGCATTGCTGCAGCCCAGTTTATGTATAGTTTTTCAGGATTAGCTTTGAACAAACAGGCAAAATGAGCATTTTTACAAATCAATTCGTCGGCGTGTAAAAGCCATTCTACTTCAAAATAGTTGATAGTAAACTGTTCAAACTCTTCATTATCCAACATTTTGGCACATACTTGCGCCAATTTAAAGGATGAAATGATATTCAGTGGTTGTGCTGATTTTGCCATATTTCTTGTCTTAATGTCTATAATTTCGTAGAAATTATCTTTTACAACCAAAATATCTGCTGTGTCATTCTGCTTTTCTTCAAATGGATTTTGAATACTCCACTTATCAGTTGCGTTTTTGCCGCGACTTAATAAAAACAAAACTGTTGGCGAATCGAACAAAGCTTGCCTTGCCTCAAAGCCTATTACCTCTGGATGCTTACTATACAAGTCGTTAAGATATTCATACTGACGAAATGTGTTTTTAGGGAATTGTTTTTTTATCTCATCATATACGTGCTTATCAAATGGTTCTCCTGCTGCATGCCCTGATAATGTCCCCGACAAAGGTTTAGGAACAGAAGTTCCTATTATGTTTTTCGACAATTTTTTATAATCTACAATCATTTTTTATTCCTATTAGTTTACTAAAAAGTGTATTTATTTCAGATAGCAAATTTTTGTTTTTCGTTGCTAAGTATTTTTGTGTTAAATCGGTAATTTGGTCATGTGTAGAGGCTTCTATTTCATTATTCCAATTGATTTTTTTGAATGGGATGCTTGCAATTGGCTTTTCAGAAAACTCAACAATACTACCTTTTACAATACCGTTACATCTCAACCAATCAAAAACTATTTGTTGATTGAGGTAAGCTAAAATATATTCAATACTCTCTCTTGTTGTGTCTTTTTTAAAAATAGCAGTTACGTCCTGCGTTGGGAAAACGTCAGCTTCGACCAAAGCAAAACGGAAGTAATCCTTGTTAGAAATCCTCTCTTTAGATGGGACAAAAATTCTTTTATCTTTTTTGCTAAACAGATTGAAATTTCGCAAAAAACTCCATTCCCAATAGTTTATTTCACGGTTATATTGATAACGTTTTTTTAAATTTGTTTTATATCTCTGAAAATGCATATAGAAGTTTGGATATGTTTTTTGAAATTCTACCTCTTCTATATTTTTATTGACAAAAATGTATCTTGTTATATCTCCTGCAAAATAAGGCTTCAAATCTTTTGCCTTAACAACATTAATTGTTGCAAGGTTTTCTGCGTCATTTAACTCATGTTTGTTTAACTGGAAAGCCTTATCTAGTCCACTAACAAGACCATTCCCTATATCACACACCTCTTCAATCTTATGAAATTCTGTGTTTTGTTCAAATAAATTGAGACATAAAGGTTGATTGCGCTTCTGGCATACATATTCTAGCTGTTGTATCTCTTTTACAACCGTTTCATTTTGTAAAAGCCAACGTTCATTTGTTTTAAATTGTGGTACTTCTATGTATTTTGCACATTCGACAGGGACTCGTTGTCGAAGATTTTCAAGAACCTCAGCAGTCAGCTTTTTACTATCGTGATATTTTACAACTTTAATCCTTTCAGATTTATTGGTGCCTTTTACAAATCTAAAGACAACGGTAGAGACGGTTGCTTTTTCAAAAATTGGTGTTTCGTTAAAATGATAAATCTCTTTAAAATACCCCTCTTGAAGCATATAATTGCGCAGTGAGGCGGAGTGTGTAGTATTCATCCAGTATTCTGGACAAATAAAAATCAACTGCCCATTTTCATTTAACAAATCAATTGATTTAAGAATGAAAATGTAGAGATAATCACAAAGCGAATTAAAATATTTATTCCAGATAGGATTCTCTAAAAGCTCTCTTTTTAATTCTTCCTCTAAGTTTTTCCAACGAATATAAGGCGGATTCCCAATAATTAAGTCAAATTTTTCGTTAATATTTGCTGATATAAAACTTTCGTAACGGACAAAAGGAAACTTAGCAGCTAAATTTTCATCAATCTCATAAGCAGTCAAGTTATTGTATCCTCTATTTTGAAGAACTTCTAAAAACACACCTTCGCCACAAGAAGGCTCTAGTATTTTCAGGTTTACATCGTGTATGTCTGCTAAATCAACCATGAAATCAGCCACTACTTTTGGAGTAAAGTATTGCCCATATCTATTTTTTGTATTTTGCTTTTTGATTAAATCCATGCTTTTGTAAAGCCCATAATTATTAGCAACTTATGTATTTGAGCTATATTCTCCTGCAAAGGTACAAATTTTTATTGAAAAAAGCTCCCACAAACACCTGTTTGCAGAAGCTTTTTAGAAAATTATTTTATTATGATACTAAAATTTCTTAGTAGATTTTTGCTTCTTCCTCGCCGCTGAGCACCATTATGCCGTGCTGAGCCAGAGCAAGCAGTTCGTCCTCGCCCGGATACACCGTTACAGGAGCGATAAACTCCACCATCTCTTTTAGGTAGTTTGCATACTCTTTGCCATACATGATGCCGCCAGTGAGGATAATGCCGTCAACTTTGCCTTTGAACACCACTGCCAGCGAGCCAATCTCTTTGGCGATGTTGTAAGCCATAGCGTTCCATACGAGCTCTGCGTGCTTGTCGCCAGCCTTGATTCTCTCCTCCACCTCGATGCCCGAGTTTGTGCCGAGGTGAGCCATCAGTCCGCCGTTGCCGTTACAGATTTTCAGCATCTCGTCTTTGCTATATTTGCCAGAGAAACAAAGCCTTACCAGCTCTGCCGAAGGCAGCGTGCCGCTTCTGTCGGGCGAGAATGGTCCGTAGCCGAGTGCGTTATTTACGTCGATAGCTCTGCCTTTGCCGTGAGCAGCACAAGATACGCCACCACCGATATGAGCAATGATAAGGTTTAGCTCGTCGTAACGCTTGCCGTGCTCTTTTGCCCAACGGCGTGCCACAGCCTTTTGGTTGAGGCAGTGGAAGGTAGAGACGCGTGGGAATAGCGGGTTACCGCTTATGCGAGCGATGTCTTGCAACTCGTCTGTAACCACAGGGTCTGCGATTATCACGCGGGTGTTGTACTCTTTTGCCAACTCTGCTCCCACCAGTGCTCCAAGCGAGCTGGCGTGTTCGCCATATTGTGTCGATACGATGTCGGCAGCCATAGCCTCGGTTACCTGATAGGCACCAGCCTCCACAGGGCGAAGCATACCGCCACGACCAACAATCATATCAAACTTCGAATCGATGTTATTCTCTTCGATAAACTTGCGGATAACCTCTTTGCGGAAGTCCTTTTGCTCTGCAACAGTGGCGAAAGGCGCAAGCTCCTCCGGCGTGTGGCGAAGGGTCTTTTCATAGACGTTCTTTTCGTCTTCAAAAACTGCAATCTTGGTCGAAGTAGAGCCAGGGTTGATAATTAACATTCTGTACATGAGTTAAAATATTATCTTTTAATTTGTTATTTATGCTAATATAAATGAAAAATCCTGCGAAGTTAGTAATTTTTTTGGACTTTATTGTAATAATGGTTTTATCCGCAAAAATGTTAAAACCATTTAAAAAAGCGGGTTTTCGATAAAATATTTCTTAAAATGCTTGTTTTTTAGAAATAAAATAGTACTTTTGCAGTTAAAATTAACAATACAGCAAATTAAACTTTTGCATAGAAATAATATCAAAGTATTTAAACTAAAAAAGGAAAAAGCAATGAGTATAAAAAAGAAAGTATTAATTGTATTTAGTGCAATAGCACTTTGCTCGCTCACTTCGTTGGCGACTGTAGCAGTTTACAGAGGATTTGAAGGAAATAATTTGGCATACGGCAGTAGCCAAGAGAGACCGATGCACTTTGCTTCGATGACAGACACGCAGACTCAGCCTACTGACCTCACTGTAGCTGCTGAAAAGACCGTTCATTCGGTGGTTCACATCAAGGTAAAGGTAAAACAACAGCAACAACAATTCGGCGGCAGGTTCAACGACCCGCTCTTTGACTTCTTTTTCGGACAGCCAGACCCTCGCAGGCAATACGAGACACCAGAGGCTATGGGGAGCGGTTCGGGTGTAATAATCTCGCAAGACGGATACATCGTTACAAACAACCACGTTATCGACAACGCCTCTGAGATAGAGGTAACTCTAAACGACAAACGTACATTCATTGCCGAACTGGTTGGCACAGACAAATCCACCGACATCGCTCTGATAAAGATAGATGCAAACGACTTGCAACCGATTGTGTTTGGCAATTCAGACAACCTAAAGATTGGCGAGTGGGTGCTCGCTATAGGCAACCCGTTTAACCTGACATCGACCGTTACCGCAGGCATTGTATCTGCAAAGGCTCGTAGCATCAACATCATCAGCCAAGAGCGTAGGCTCGAGAGCTTTATCCAGACCGATGCGGCTATAAATCCCGGCAATAGCGGTGGTGCGCTGGTAAATACTGCAGGCGAGTTGGTTGGAATAAATACAGCAATCGCCTCACAGACAGGCTCTTACGCAGGATATGCCTTTGCGGTGCCTACCACTATTGTAAGCAAGGTGGTGGCAGACCTCAAGGAGTTTGGCGTAGTGCAACGCGCTGTACTTGGCGTGCAGATTATCGACATCGACGACAAACTTCGCCGCGAAAAGAAACTTTCGACTCTCTCAGGCGTGTACGTTGGTGGCGTAACTAAATCATCAGCAGCTGAGGAGGCGGGAATAAAAGAGGGAGACGTGATAACTGCCGTCAATAGCAAAAAGGTAAACTCTGTGGCAGAGCTGCAGGAAGAGATAGCTGCCTACCGTCCAGGAGACGATGTGCGAGTTGCCGTGCTACGTGGAGGCAAGGAGCAAACCTTGACTATGAAGCTCAGAAATATCAGTGGCAATACAGATGTGGTAAAAAATATAGATTTAGCCGAGCTTGGAGTGAAGTTTGAGCCGATTTCGGAGCAACTAAAGATGAGGCTTCGCTACAATGGCGGTCTTGAGGTCAAAAGCGTAACACGCGGTGGAAAGTTTGCCAAGGCGGGGATTCAGAAAGGATTTATTGTGCTGAAAATTAACAATGTAGCGGTATCCTCAGACGAGGATGTTCAGAGGGTTTACTCAGAGGCTATAGGCAGAGACGATGCCGACAAAGTACTCTTTGTAACAGGAATAGAACCAAATGGCTCGATTACACACTATATTGTGGACTTGAAATAAAAAAAGAGAAGATTTTTTTCATAATATTAATTTTTAAAGATTTGATTAGTTTTGTTCGTGGCACTGTCTTGCAGGGATGCAAGGTAGTGCTTTTTTTTACCCCCTTAAATTCCCCCAAGGGGGGAACTATAATTAATTATTAGTGTCCGATAAAAATTTTGACTAAATAATTTCTTGAACCAATACCTGTAGGGGCAGACCTGCGTGTCTCTGCCGCATTCAAAGGTCTATTGCCGTCGGTTTCAACCGACGGTTACGGCGCAACTCTTTTGAGGGATTTATCCCAAACCTTCAGCACCAATCTCGTTTGCAAAACCAGCAGGATGGGGCTATCCGCCCCAAACCCCGAC
>CAYFSY010000121.1:0-3180 GCA_964345905.1 uncultured Paludibacteraceae bacterium
AAGAGGGTCATTAGGAGAGATTTCAGATGCCTGCGGAGAGATTGTAGGCAGATATAAAGCAACAATTAGAACAATTTCAGGAGTGTATTCAGCAGGAGCAAAAGGTGGCGATGATTTCGAGAGAGCTAAAGAGCTTACAGCCGAATTCGCCAAAAAAGAGGGTCGTCAGCCACGTATTATGGTTGCCAAGATGGGACAAGACGGTCACGACCGTGGTGCAAAAGTAGTAGCAACGGGTTATGCAGACTGCGGTTTCGACGTGGATATGGGACCTCTGTTCCAGACACCAGCCGAGGCTGCTAAGCAAGCTGTAGAAAACGACGTTCATATCGTGGGCGTGTCGTCTTTGGCAGCTGGTCACAAGACCCTTGTGCCACAAATCATCGAGGAGCTGAAAAAGCTCGGCAGAGAGGACATCGTGGTAATAGCTGGTGGCGTGATTCCTCCGCAGGATTACGACTTCCTCTACAAAGCTGGCGTAGCAGCAATCTTCGGACCTGGTACACCAGTAGCGAAGTCTGCCTGCACAATGATGGAGATTTTGCTCGGCAAGTAAAATTGTTTAGCGTGTATAAAAATTAGGGACGAACCTTTGGGGTTTGTCCCTTTTTTGTTTGTCTGAACTATGATATTGTATAAAAGTTTACCTCAAGAAATCCACAATACTGCTCAAGCCTATGCCATTTGAGCTCTTTAGCAGAATAGCACTACCCTTGATTGGCGAAGCCTGCAGATATTCTACAAGTGCCTGAGCTGTTGGAAACTTCTCGTGCACCGAGGAAATGGACGAAAATATGCTACCCACGAGTATTATTCTATCAAAACAGAGGCTGTCGGCAAGTTTTAAGATGCTTTTGTGCTCTGCAAGAGATGTCTCTCCCATTTCGAGCATATCGCCTATAATCAGCGTTTTGTGTGGGAAGTTCAGTCCTGCGAAGTTCCTTAGCGAAGCCTCCATACTCGAAGGGTTGGCGTTGTAAGTGTCGATTATCAGTTCGTTGTTTTCGGTTTTTAGGTATTGCGAACGGTGGTTTTCGGGGATATACTCCGAGAGTGCCTCGCTAACCTCCTTAGATTCTACCTCAAAAAAGAGTCCCACGATAACCGCAGCTAAAAGGTTTTCTACGTTGTATTTGCCTATAAGGTGTGTCTTGGTGCGGTTTGCAGGCACAGAGAAACGAGATGATGACCACAGCAGCGTTATCATCGGGTTCTCCTCGCTGATATAGCCACTTACGTCGGCTCTGTCGTTATTGACGGCGTATGAGATTGTACCAACAAGCTCCTGCGACCTCTCTACCATTACCGAGTCGCCAATGTTTATAAAGGCACGTCCTCCTGTCTTTTGTAACTGCTGAAATAGTTCGGTCTTTGCCTCTATCACACCCTCTATTGAGCCAAAACCCTCAAGGTGTGCTTTGCCGAAGTTGGTTATCAAACCAAAATCTGGCTCTACAATTGACGAAAGATGAGCAATCTCTCCCTTGTGGTTGGCTCCGATTTCTATCACACCGAAGTCGTCGTTTTCGGTCATACGCAGGATTGTGAGCGGCACACCGATGTGGTTGTTGTAGTTTTTTTCGGTGTAGAGCACTCTATATTTCTTTGACAATACGGCAGAGACAAGCTCCTTTGTGGTAGTCTTGCCGTTTGTTCCCGTAATGGCTAAAATTTTGGTTTTCAGGCTTTTTCGATGAATGCGAGCGAGTTCCTGCATAGCTGTCAGAACATCATCTACGAGGAAAAACCTCTCGTCTTGCTTTGCTATCTCAGCATCGTCCACCACAGCACACTTGGCTCCGTTTTCCAACGCCTTTGCAGCAAAGAGGTTGCCATCTGTATTCTCGCCTTTTAGAGCAAAAAATATAGAGTTGTCTGGACAACGCCTGCTATCAATCGTTATGCGTGGATAGGCAGTAAAAATCTCGTAAAGCCTTTGGATTTTATCCATTATTTTCTAAATTAATTAAAATATCACTTCTTTTTTGCCTGATTAGCTACCGCATCCATCAGCTTTTTTATCTCCTCTGGGTCGCCAAGGAAGTAATCCTTTTGTAACTCCAAATTTTCGTCGAATTCAAATACATAAGGCACTCCTGTAGGCAGATTTAGCGAAACAATATCCTCGTCTGAGATGTTTTTCAGATACTTGATAATTCCGCGAAGCGAATTTCCATGAGCCACCACAATTACCTCATTATGAGAGATAAGCGAAGGGAAAATTACCTGTTGCCAATATGGCAAGGTGCGAGCAACGCACTCCTTAAGAGACTCTGTATCTGGGATATAGCTCTGTGGAATGGTTTTGTATCGAGGGTCTTGGTGTGCAGAGCGTGGGTCTGTACGCTCGATTATTGCAGGCGGCACATCGTAGCTACGGCGCCAGATAAGCACCTGCTCGTCACCGTATTTGGTGGCTGTTTCAGCCTTGTTGAGTCCTTGCAGGTTGCCGTAGTGCTTCTCGTTGAGCCTCCACGACTTCTCTACAGGGATATAATCCAAATCCATCTTGTCGAGTATGACGTTCAGGGTTTTGTTGGCACGCTTTAGGAATGATGTAAAAGCAATTCCGAAGCGATAACCCTCTTTTTTAAGCAATTCGCCTGCTTTTTCAGCCTCTAAAAGTCCCTGTTCGGTGAGGTCAACATCTGTCCAACCCGTGAAGCGATTTTCTTTGTTCCATTGGCTCTCGCCGTGACGTATCAATACAATTTTCTTTTTTGTCATACTAAGTGTAACTATTTTATAAAATTTGTTGCAAAGATAGTGTTTTTTTTGTGAAAATATCTGTTGTTTGGCTATAAAATATCCGCTTTATTCGTAGTTGATTGATTTTTAGCAAAAAATAAATGCTCTACGATAAAGGTTTGCCATAACTGATTTTTTTACTACCTTTGCCTACCAAAATTAAGAGAGACTTCCAACGATGGATACACCAAATAGAATGAACCAATATGTCGTCGATAACTATTCAAGGTTGCGACCCTCGCTTTTTATATTGCCTGTGGCTATTTTAGTCGCTATCGCAGGTGTGCTCTATGCCTACAATGCTTTGAACCCCAACGCTTACGTGGAGTTTCAGCAAGAGGCTTTTTTCTCGATAAACGCCAAACTGTCACAATTTCCTACTCTACAGAACAACATTACGCAAATGGGTAATGCACTGATTTTCCTTTCGTT
>CAYFSY010000121.1:3190-5524 GCA_964345905.1 uncultured Paludibacteraceae bacterium
ATATGCACCGCGTATGTGGGGAGCGTTGGCTTCGGCGTCAGTCATTTCAGGAATAATGTCTAATTTGCTAAAACGCATGTTTGATGTGCCACGTCCCGCAACAATTTTTGATAATGACGCATTTACAATTATTGGCGAGCATATTCAAGGCTATGCAAGCTGTCCATCTGGACACTCTATTACTATATTTACTACGCTGACGGTATTGTTGTTTGCCTTTATGCCAAAAAAGTTAGGTGCTAAGTCTCTGTGGAGCTTGGCTGTGGTAGTTGTGGGTCTTATCTTGGCATCGAGCCGTGTAGGTGTGGGTGCTCACCACCCGCTTGATGTGTTGATCGGTTGTACTCTTGGCTATATGTCTGGATTGTTTGGAATTTTCCTCGACCGCCGTTTCCCTGTGTTGTTCTCGTGGATAGCCAATAGAAGGCTTTTGCCAATTTTTATAGTGCTTTTCGTAGGCTGTGCAGTGGCTGTGGTAAACAAGATTTTACATACAAATCTAATCGTGTTTTATTTATCATTAATAAGTTTAATTGTTTCGTTATATGCAGTTTCTAAGGCTTATTTGGCAGAAATTAAGGGGTGAAATATCGCTAACTCGCTTTGTGGGAATAATGAGTATTCTCACATTTGCACTGTATCACATTCCGTTTTTCAAGTTTGTATTCGAGCACGTCGATTACCATAGCCTCAACGGCGTGATAATAGTCGTTAGCTTGGTGGTAATAATGCTTGTGCTCAACGCTTTGCTCTATTATCTCGTGTTCTACATTTCGCGTATTGTGGGTAAAATATTGCTGTCTATAACACTCATTAGCAATGCAATAGCGATATATTTCATCAATACTTTTGGCATTATTGTCGATGAAAGCATGATTGGCAACCTGATAAACACCAACTATGACGAGGCAACGAGCTTTTTCTCTTTTGGAATGGTGCTTTATGTGCTGATACTCGGCATTTTACCAAGTATATACGTTTGCCAAGCAAAGATAGTAAAAGAGAGTTGGAAGCCATTTATAAAGCGACTTTCGATAGGATTAGGTTTTATTCTGATTATGATATTTGCCAACGCAAGTAATTGGCTTTGGATAGATAAATATTCGAGGCAGCTCGGTGGATTGGCTATGCCTTGGTCGTATTCGGTAAACATTCCGCTGCATTATATTCATAAATACAAGAATAATCGAAAGGAGATACCTCTGCCTGACGCAACTATCAAGGATAACGAAAAGGCTTTGGTGGTGTTGGTAATAGGCGAATCTGCTCGTAGCATGAACTTTTCGCTTTATGGTTATCAGAAAAACACCAACCCGCTGCTTTCGCAAACCGAAAACCTGTTTCACTTCCCCGCTACATCTTGTGCTACATACACTACGGTTGGAATAAAATGTATGCTCGAACACGAAAATACAGGTAAGCTATACGAGATTCTGCCAAACTACCTCTACCGCAACAATGTTGATGTAGTGTGGCGTAGCACCAATTGGGGTGAACCGCCTATTCATATCGAAAAGGTTCAGCGTAGCGACTACCTTAGCGAGCTATGCCAAGGCGACCCGAAATGCGGTTACGACGAGATACTGCTTACCGGACTCAAAGAGCAAATCCTCTCAAGCGACAAAAGTAAAACGCTAATCATACTGCACACAAGCACCAGCCACGGTCCAAACTACAGCAAGAAATATCCGCCAGAGTTTGAGGTGTTTAAGCCTGTCTGCAATAGCGTTGAACTTAGCAAATGTTCGCCAGAGGAGCTCATTAACGCCTACGACAACACAATTGTATATACCGACTATCTGCTTCATCGGATAATAGAGGTACTCAAAGAGTTACCCGAATACCGCAGTACGATGATGTTTGTCTCCGACCACGGCGAAAGCCTTGGCGAAAAGAACCTCTATATGCACGGCGTACCGATGAGTATCGCTCCCAGAGAGCAGTACGAGATACCTTTTATAGTGTGGGTTTCTGATGGCTACAAAACGCTAAAGCCTATGGAGCATTTAGACCATAGTAACGTGTTTCATAGCGTTATGAATTTCCTATCAATCGAAAGTCCTATCTATAAAGAGGAACTTAATATATTTAAGTAAAAATTTTAGTTACTTTTTTGTAACTTTGCAATCTGAATATAATTTCACTAACAAAAAAATAGATTTATTTATGACATCTTATGTATTTCCCGGACAGGGAGCTCAATTTGTAGGGATGGGTAAGGACTTGTATGACCAGTCTGCCCTCGCTAAAGAATATTTTGAAAAAGCGAATGACATTTTAGGCTTTCGTATTACAGATTTGATGTTCGCCGGAACGTCAGAAGATCTTCGTCAG
>CAYFSY010000122.1:0-5312 GCA_964345905.1 uncultured Paludibacteraceae bacterium
CTGTGGATTACGCGTGCAGACATCGGGAATGCCGAGATACCGCATGCTCCAATCATTGGGTTTATCTTCTTGTCTTTTGCCAAAAACTTGTTCATCAGCTTGGCAAAAAGCACACCGCCAGCGGTATCGAACACAAAAGCAAATATCCCCAAGCCGAGTATCATCAGGGTGTCGAGCGTAACAAATCTTTCGCCTGTCATAGTGCTGGCGATAGTGATACCAAGCAGTATGGTAACGAGATTTGCAAGCTCCTTCTGAGCTGTCTGCGAAAGGCTATTGAGCACACCGCACTCACGAATAAGATTACCAAACATAAGGAATCCTATTAGAGCCAAAGACGAAGGTGCAATCAGTCCTGCCACAACGGTAACAGCTATCGGAAATACTATCAGAGCCGTGCGAGAAGCCTTTTTGTTTGCGTCGAACTTCATGCGGATTTTACGCTCCTCAGAGGTGGTCAGAGCCTTGATTACAGGTGGCTGAATAATTGGCACAAGAGCCATGTAGGAGTATGCCGCCACCGAGATTGGTCCCAAGAGGTCTTTTGCCAACTGCGTAGCCACAATGATAGAGGTTGGTCCGTCTGCCGCTCCGATGATACCGATAGAGGCTGCTTGCTTGATGTCGAACCCTACGAGTGTTGCCAAAATCATTGTCATAAAGATACCAAACTGAGCCGCCGCTCCGAATAGCAGAAGCATTGGACGTTGGAATAGAGGCGAGAAGTCTATCATCGCACCAATAGCGATAAATATCAGCAGAGGAAACACCTCTGTAGCGATACCAGCGTTGAAAAACACATCTAACGCTCCGATTACCTCCTCTCCGTTCTGAAACTGAGTCAATACCGCCGAAAAAGGTATGTTGACTAAAATTGCTCCAAAGCCGATAGGCAGAAGCAGCGTAGGCTCATACTGTTTTTTGATAGCAAGGAAAATCAGAGTTATTCCCACGCCTATCATTACCAGATTTTGCCAAGTCATTCCTGCTATTGCAGGCATCAATGTTTGAAAATCCATTTCGTTATAATTATATTTATCCTTTAAATTAAAAATCTACTCCTCGTTTTCCTCTTTTAGCTTCTGAATCTCTCCGCTCAGCTCCTCGACTTTCTTTGTTTTATCCAATATGATAGAGAGCAATATCGAGAGCGTCAGTGTGCCTACAATCACTGCCAAAGAGACCCACGAACGGCTTGCAAAAAACGTCTCGACAGGCTCAAACACCGAAAGCAACATCTTTGCTCCGATAAAGAATAGGATAAAGCTCACGCCGTGCTTCAGGAAGCGGAACATCGTGATAACACCCTTCAGAGCGAAGTATAGCGAAATCAGTCCCATTACGGCAAATACGTTTGAAGTAACTGCAAGGAACCGCTCCTCGCTTGCTGTCAGAACGCCGTTGGCTCCCTCCTTGATTACGCCAATAATGGCAGGGATAGAGTCCACTGCAAAGACCACGTCTGTAGAGCCAATGACAAGAAACACAAGGAACATCATGGTTACGTGAATCTTGCCGTTGATTTTTTTGAAAAAATGGCTTGCATCTGGGTCTGGGTCGATAGGGAATATCTTAGAGGCAGCTTTGTAGAGGAAGTTGTTTTCGGGGTTTACCTTGTCGTCTTCTTTAGAAAACGCCATTTTGTAGGCTGTCCAGATGAGGACTGCTCCGAAAATATACATTATCCAATGGAACCTCTGAACAAGCTCCATTCCCGCGAGGATAAAGAGCACTCGAAGCACAATCGAAAGCAATATGCCGAGCTCGAGTAGCTTTGGTTGATTTTTCGGACTCACTCCCATCAGCGAGAATATCATCATAAACACAAAGAGATTATCTACCGAAAGCGAATATTCGGTAAGGTAACCCGCGATAAACTTTGTGCCCATCGTGTGAGCCGTGTTGATAGTAGAATCGGGATTCTGCGGGAAGAAAAAGAATAGCGAAACGCCGAAAAGCATTGCTATACCAATCCAGAGACCTGTCCAGCGAAGTGAAGTCTTTACACTAATTTCGCCTTGGCGATGTCCTGTAAAATAAAAATCGATAAAAAATACCACAAAAAAGATAGCAAGGAACGCTATCCAATAAATTGTCATTACACTCATATTCAGACTAACTCTATAAAACGCATGCAAAGGTACAAAAAAAAACTTATTTCAGAGAGAAAAAAAACAGCAAGAATAATCTTATCAAAAATGAAACAAATTTTTTGTGAAGACAATCTTTTTTTCAAATAAAAAAAACCGAGCCAACTTTTTAGCTAGCTCGGCATCCTTTAGCCTTAATCAATATTCAAATTCGTCGTATTCTTCACCATTTATATAGCTACCTTTTATACGCTCACCGTCATCTGTTATTACATCTACATCTACCCTATATGGAGGATAGCTATTTGTAGGAGTAATTTTAAATGTCCCAGATACTATAGGCACACTTATATCCGTATCTGTAGTTCTATAAACATAAGTGCCCTCTAAATCTACACCGTTACTCTCTACATTGTAGTATCCCTCAGGATTTCCCATAGATGCAGATACAAAATCAAACCATAACTGTCTATAATAGACATCTTGCATATCCCCTGTAGCTAAACACATATAATATGTGTTCGCCCCACTATTTTTTTGTTCTCCTTTTGCTAAAGTTAAGTGATAAAAAAAAACCAAGATTTTCAGTTATTTCTGAAGAGCGTTTGTTTGCTACTTTACCAGAGTAGTTTGCAATATGTTTTTCACCTTTTTCATCAATAAGATTGATATCAAAGGTGTATTTGTCATTGTCTCTCTGTACATCTACATATCCATCTTTTATAAGTACTCCATTCCAGTAGCATGCATCTCTCGAAAAGGTTTTGTTTATACATCCTTTATCTCCCCAACCATTACTTGGCTTATCTAGACCGATAGTATATCTACCACTCTCAAGCGTGGAGTCTAGACTCCAGAGTAGCATATCAAGCACCAACTCTCCATCAGAATAGAACTTTAGTGGAACGTGGAAAGTAGAGTGCAAAACTGTCCTACCTTTATAATATAGCTCTACAGAGGTTATCTCTTGCTCTTTTTCGCAAGATACGAGCAGAGTTCCTGCTAATAATACAAATAATAATTTTTTCATAAAGCTGTTATTTTTTTAATTTTTAGAAATTGCCTACAAAATAAATGATTTTTCCACATTACCAAATATTTTTTGCATTTTTTTAACTAAAATTTGATGTTGCTTTATAAAAAACTACCCTCACTTAAAAAATGAGGGTAATTCTTTTATGTAAAAACAAGGTTTATCTTAAATCCCATCTTTTACCACTTGAGTCTGTAAACCACACCAAGCCTCTACCCGAAACCAGCTCGCCTACAATAATACCATTATCATCTTTCAGCTGTATGGTTGCAGTCAGATAACTCTTATACTCATTTGGATTTTTGGGCCAGCCAAGTCCTTGACTCTTTTTATCATCATTCTCTAACTCAACCATAAAATAACCCAACATCTTATTATGTGTCGTAATGTTATTGCCTGGCTCACTGTATATACAAATACAGCTAAAGTCTATTCGTTGATGCAACATGAAGTCCAATGTTAATGTTTTTTGGTCAGAATTTTGATATCTGTTGGCGATAGAGTAAGACTCGTATGGAATTTCTTCTGATTCTTCACCTTCGCTACCTTCTTTCTCTTCTTCGTCGTTATCCTTACAAAAAGTATTTATATACGTTTCGTTTACATAAGTGTCTTCATTGTGATAGAAATACAACTCTCCACCCTCCTCTGATACATACTTTAGAGTGTCTTTATCCAGCATAAAATAGCTCCTTATTAAGTCTCTTTGTAACGGCTCCCATCCCTCTGGCAGGCAAGTGTCATTATTGATAGGAGTAGTAGGCTTACAAGCCATTAGCAAAAAAGGAATTGCTAAAATAATAAATTTGATCCGTCTCATAACATTCAAAGCATTTAGTGATTAATAATTATTTTTGTTGTTAGTTTACTATTGTTATTGTAAATTAGTGATGATTTTAGGATTCTGTCCAAAAACGGGCGTTGCTACTATTGCTAAAATCGTAGCAAACATAAATTTATACAGTTTTTTCATAATCAATAATATTTTAAAAGTTATTTTTATTATTCTACTTTTTTGGGGAAAGTAGAGATTATAATACCCCTTTTTAAAATTTATCTTCTGTAAATTTTAAGTTGCTAAAGATAAAAAGCAACTTGTGTGGTGTAATAATGCTCCTTGTCTACAATTACTCACACAACAAAACTTCGGCTCAAGCGGAGCATTCCGCAATGCCATAACGTGCTAGATATCTATAAAATTTTAATGATAGCTTTTTGTATTTCTGGTATTTTAGATTTTCTATGTTGTTTTTGAAAGAATTCCTTGCAGAGAAAAGTAGCTGCTCATAAACAAAGACTTGCCAGTTGTAGATTGACAAAACAAGTGTAGTTATGATGGTCCTTAAGAGATACATGATATCTTTGTTTTACATTCCGTTTGCAAAGTAAATAAAAAAAATCCAAATTTCCAAATTTTTTTGAGACTTTTTTGAAAAAATAAAATTTGATGTTGTTTTTTTGCATATAATCCCGAAGGGATGGCACAATTATCATCGGTTTTTCGTCGCCATTTTGTCAATTCAAAAAAAAGTATTACCTTTGCGCCGTATTTGGTTCTACCTTTCGAGATTAAAAAGGGAATGCCGTGAAAGTCGGCAACAGACCCGCTGCTGTGAATGCCTCCCCATGCCCCTCCGGAGGAGGGGGTTGAGGGAAGTCTGCAAAAAACACCAAACACCACTGGCTAACACTCCTCGTCAGTCTTGCAAAAGATTAGGAGATGCTGGGAAGGGTTGCAGATTGATAAGCATAAGTCAGAAGACCTGCCTGATACACAATATGTTAGATTAAATGTCGCCCTCGGGTAAAAGGGTTTTTAATCAGAAAATTTATAAAAAGACATTTTATTCTTAAAAAAGCAACTTTTTGTTGCGATGCTGGTATGCTTATGAGCGAGAATGCGGTTGTTCGTGTAGTTTTACCATAACTTTTTTTGATTATTAATTTTTTAAATAAATATAAAAAAGGTATGACTAAAATTAAACGTATTTACTGTCGTTTGACAGTGTTAGTAGCGCTCGCTCTGAGCGGAATCATGGCTTTCGGGCAGACCACACACAAGGTAAAAATCCAAAGCAACCACGCCACTACCACTCCCGCCGATAGCGTAGAGGTAGCTACTGGCGAGAGTCTGACTATCAGGATTGTTCCTCACGCAGGCTACAATCTAAATGAACTTCTACTTGGCT
>CAYFSY010000123.1:0-5219 GCA_964345905.1 uncultured Paludibacteraceae bacterium
AGGAACACCGCCAAACAGTATCGGAAAATATGGTGGCGACACAGACAACTGGGACTATCCACGCCACACGGCAGACTTTGCTCTATTCCGCATCTATGCAGATAAAGACAACAATCCTGCAGGCTATTCGGCAGATAACGTTCCGCTTAAGCCAAAGCACTTTTTGCCTATCAGCATAAAGGGTATAGAGGAGGGCGACTTTGCAATGATAATGGGATTTCCAGGCACTACAGACCGCTTCCTGACCTCTTACGGGCTTGATGAAACAATGAATATTACCAATAACCTTCGTCATAAAATCCGCACCGTAAAAATTGACGTACTGCGCGAAAAGATGGCTGAATCGCAGGAGACTCGTATCAAGTACGCTTCGAAATATGCATCTTGTTCAAATTATTGGAAGTATTCAAACGAACAGAACAAGGCTCTAAAAAAGCTCAACACCAAGAAGCAGAAGCAGGAGATAGAGGCTCGCTACATGGCTTGGGCACGTCAGCAGAAAGATGGCAAGTACGTTACGGCTCTAGATCTATTGGATAAAGGCTATGATGCTCGCCAAAATGCGCAAATTGCTTCTATGTATATCTCTGAAGGAATCTTGAGAGGTCCAGAGATATTTTATTTCGCAATAGAGACTGTGATGTATATTTCTGAAATTGGTAATGAGAGTGATCCAGCTAAAGCACAAGAACTGCTAGTTAAACTTAGAAAATACATAGATGACTTCTATAAAGATTACGATCAGGCTACTGAAAGAGCACTAATTGCTAATATGGTAAGCTATGTGTATGAAAATATGCCAGCTGAGTATCAGCCAGACTATTTAAGAGATGTTGTGGGTAAGAAGTATAAAGGTAATGGTGGAAAATATGCCGATTTTGTGATGAAAAAATCTATTTTTGCTTCTAAAGATAGACTGTTAGATGTTTTCAAGAAAAATCAGAGCTCAAAGTTTCTTTCAGATCCTGCTGTAGTGATGGCTATTAGTGCTATAGATAAAGCTCAAGAGGTAGCTGGTAGCGTAGTAGATGCCAATAAAAACATTGCTCGTGGCAACCGCTATTTTATCGATGGACTGCTACAAATCAATGGCGATAAGCCAATTGCACCAGATGCAAACTCTACTATCCGTATCACTTACGGTAATGTAAAAGGCTACTCGCCACGCGACGGTGTGAGGTATAACTTCTACACTACGCTGGAGGGCGTTATGGAGAAAGAGAATCCAAATAGCAGCGAATTTATTGTGGAGGAAAAGCTGAAAGAGCTTCATGCAAAGAAAGATTACGGAATCTATGCGAACTCAAAGGGTGAACTTCCAGCATGTTTCCTTACAGACAACGACATCACTGGCGGTAACTCAGGTTCGCCTGTGATAGATGCAGACGGCAACCTTATAGGTTTGGCATTCGACGGCAACGGCGAGGCTATGAGTGGCGATATAGACTTTGAGGAGAACCTACAACGCTGTATCAATCTCGATGTGCGTTATATGCTATTTATCATCGATAAGTTTGCAGGAGCAAAAAATCTAATTCAAGAGATGAAAATCGTAAAATAAAAGATATTTTTACAAACAAGTAATTTTTAAGTTTAATTTCAAAAAAACAATTCAAAAAAATGAAGAGTGTTTTAAAAGTTGTGGCTATAGTAGCGTTATCAGCAAGCATTTTCGCTTGTTCGCCAAAACAACAGTCAGAGACAGAGCAGACTACCGATAGCCTGCAAGTTGCAAACGCCTATGTAGGCACATTCGCAGGTGAGCTGCCTTGTGCGGACTGCCCAGGTATCAACGTAGAGCTTACGCTCAACGAGGATGGTACCTTTGTTCAAAAAGAGGTTTACCAAGGCACAGACAGCGTGTTTGAGACTTCGGGTTCATTCTATCTTTCGCCAAAAGGAGATTGCTTGATTACAGTGAAAAAGCAAGAGCCAATTTCTCGCTATCAGATAATGGAGCAGGGTAGTCTGAGGATGCTCGATGCTGAGGGTCAGGAGATTACAGGCGAGTTGGCAGCTAAATATGTTTTGAATAGAAAGTAATCCAACAAAACAAGGAGATGTCAACAATTTCCACGAAGTACATAGGTGGCTTTGCTACTGAGGCGACTCACGACGATACAGGTGCGACGATAGTAACGAGTTCTCCGTCACTTTACGGTGGCGGAGAGCAAAGTTGCTTTTCGCCAACAGACCTTTTTGTAGCCTCGCTGACGAGCTGTATCTTTACCATTATGGGAGTGTCGGCTCATAGTCACGGCTTCAGTATTGACGGAGCCACAGCAAAGACTACAAAACACATGGCAGAGAATCCTCGCCGTGTAGAGAGGATTGATATTGAGATACACTTTCCGCACTCAAACTATACAGAGAAGGAGCGGAAACTGCTTGAGGCTTGCACACGTGCTTGTCCTGTAGGCAGAAGCATTCACCCAGATATTGTAGAGAATATAAAATTAGTTTTCCCAGAATAAGAGGTTGTTTGATGAAGGTAGGAGATAGAGTTAGGTTTTTAAATTCCGTTGGTGGCGGAGTAGTGGCGCGTTTTGGTGACAAAGGCATCGTGCATGTAATGACCGACGATGGCTTCGAGATTCCTGTGATGGCGCGTGAATTGGTGGTGGTAGAGGAGACAAACAGCCTGAACTTCAAGGTAGAAAAGCCAGCTACGCAAACAGAGTCGCAACCCGAGCCTAAAAGGGTAGTGCAGTATGAGTTCGACGAAGCAGACGAGACCCCAGAAGGCGAGCAGATTAGCCTGTATATGGCTTTTGTGCCAAAGAATATCAAGGCTTTGCAGACTACCGATTCCGAACTTTATCTTGTCAATGATAGTAATTACTATATTGATTTTCAGCTACTCTTGGGTAAAGATGAGGTTAAGGTAAAGCTACAAGACACCATTGAGCCGCAGACCAAAATCTTTTTGGACAATGTGCCAAAAGATGAGGTAAACGACTACGAATTTCTGTGTCTGCAAGGCTTGGCATACAAGCGAGAGCGAGCCTTTCAGCCTAAGCCAGCGATAGATGCTACTCTGAGGATCAACCCTGTGGATTTCTATAAACTGCACCGTTTTGTGGACAATGACTTTTTCGACTCAAAGGCTATGATGATTTCGATTTTAGAGCGAGACTTTACGCCAATGGAGGAGTTGATAGACCCCAAACAGCTACAAGAGGCTATGCAGGAAAAACGTCCGCAACCAACCAAAAAGGAGTTTGCTCAGCCTAAAAAGCCAGAGGTTTTGGAGATAGACCTCCATATTCACGAGCTTGTGGAGAATACAGCCAACCTAAGCAACCACGATATGTTGAAAATCCAGCTCGACAAGTTCCGCAAAGTGATGGACGAAAACCAGAAAAAACGCGGACAGAAAATCGTTTTCATACACGGCAAAGGCGACGGCGTGCTACGCAAGGAGCTGACCGACTGCCTGAGGAAAGAGTACAAGAGAGCCACGTTCCAAGACGCTTCCTTCCAACGCTACGGCTTTGGTGCTACGATGGTGATAATAAGGTAAAAGCTTTTGCTCTGAATAAAAAGAAAAATGCCACTTCGTAAACTAGAGTGGCGTTTTTTTATTTCGTAAAAAAGTCAATAACCCTCTTGGCGATTTTCTCTAAAATGGATTCGGGTAGTAGAGGCAGACATAGAGCAAAAATTACAACCGCTAACAGCTCAAAATCCTCTAAGCCAAAACGTCTAAGAGTCGCTAATACAACTATAAAGCATACAGCTACTACAATGGTTTTCAGAATAAAATTTTTCAAAAATCGACACCTCCCTTCTATTCCTGCAGCCTCTTTTTTCTCTCCTCGTTTTTATGCGAATAGACCACCACCGCCAACACAACGATGGCTAAAGCCAAACACACTCCTGCCACCTTGAGCAGATATTCAGAGTTTAGCTCTCTGCCTTGGCTCGAGTCGAAAAGTATTTTGGTAAGAAAAGCCACTGCAAAAGAGACTACAAAAGCCACTATAGACTTTATTCTTAAAGATTTTTTACTATTTTCTCTATCCATAATAATAAGTTACAATTAAAAGTTTTCTAAAAATGCTCTGTAAAGTTACAAAAAATTCTGCAATTAATCGCCCTTTATCCTCCCACTTTTCCTGAGAGCTTGGTCGAGTATCCACTGTATCTGTCCGTTTACGCTGCGAAATTCGTCGGCAGCCCACTTCTCGATGGCTGTCATGGTCTCCGAATCTAGTCGCAGAGCGAAGTTTTTTACTGTCTTTTCTTTTTTAGCCATTTTCTATCCTCTCTATTTTGCCGAGTCGCCGCAAGGCTTCCTCCATCTCGATAGGCTGCTGGGTGCCGACTACTACCTTTTTTCTGCCATGTAGATTGAGCGACAGGCACGTTTTGCCCGCCATGGTGTAGTACCTTGTGCCGTCTAATGTGAACTTTATGCCCCAGCCGCCAGCTTTGTAGGGATTGTATTCTGCCACTTGCACCGCCGCAATACTCTCCCAATCAAAGAGTTTATACCTGAAGTGAAATGGAAAGAATCTTACATATACGCCCTCTTGATTGATATAGGTGTGTAGTTTTACGTTGAGCAGCATTACCGTAAGTAGTAGCGTTACAGCGGTAACTACTATCAGCTCGACATTGCCCATCGGGTTGGTGACCCAAGGCTTTTTCAGCAGAAGCTGCTGGATACAGCCCCAAATGAATGGCGCATTTACACCAATCATTATCAACCATATCCACCACTGCCGCATCCGCTGCACTTCGTAAAACTCAACTTGCTCTTTTCTCATCACACTCTTTTTTTACTTTTTTTACTGATAAAGCGTACCTGTGTTTATCACTGGTTGAGCCGATTCGTCGGCACAAAGCACCACGAGCAGGTTGCTTACCATTGCGGCTTTTTTGTCGCTATCCATGTCGATGATGTTTTCGTCCTCTATGCGTTCCAGAGCCATCTTTACCATCGATACGGCTCCCTCTACAATCTTTTCGCGTGCAGAGATGATAGCCTCCGCCTGCTGACGACGTAGCATTACCGCTGCGATTTCGGGTGCATAAGCCAGATAGTTGATGCGTGCCTCCACGATTTCGATTCCTGCCATCTCCAAGCGGTTGTTCAGCTCGTTGAGCAGGTCGTCGTTTACCTCGTCGCCGCCAGAGCGTAGTGTGATTTCGCCATCTGTTGCCACATTGTTGTCGTAGGCATACTTGCCTGCCACCTGCCTTAGAGCCGCATC
>CAYFSY010000124.1:0-5211 GCA_964345905.1 uncultured Paludibacteraceae bacterium
TGGTCGCCACAATTTATCATTGGCACGATAATTTTCTTTGCAGGGATGGTAATAAACCAGCACTCAGACGGCATAATCCGCAACCTGCGGAAAAACGGCAACGGAACACACTATCTGCCTACGGAGGGGATGTTCAAGTACGTTACCTCTGCCAACTACTTCGGAGAACTGATGGAGTGGATAGGGTTTGCCATACTCACGTGGTCATGGGCAGGAGTAGTTTTTGTGGTGTGGACTTTCGCCAACTTGGCACCACGCGCCGCCAAAATCCACAAGCGCTACAAGCAGGAGTTCCCAGAGGAGATGCGGGGACGAAAGGTAAAACGGATAATTCCATTTATTTATTGACCCTTTCGGGTTTGTGCAGGGTTCGATTGCGGGAGGGGTTGTCAAAAAAAAACGGGTAGGCAACCAACAAATTTAGGATAAACACCATTTGGTATTGCAGGTAGATACATGGCATGCCATGTATCTACAACAAACGATCTGCCGTCTTTTTTTTAATTCTATTAGGGGTCAATAATTCTATCTAAAGAAAAAGAAAAAATAGGCTGCACCGATAATCTTTTTATCGCTGATCTCGCCTTTGCCTACGCGGCAACCTTTCCCATCGCGGACGGTGCCGTCGTCCTCTACCTTACCGATACGGCTGCCTTTGTCGTCGCGGACTGTGCCGTCGGATTCCACCTTGCCGATGCGGCTACCCTTGTCGTTGCGGATAGTGCCGTCTGATTCGATTTTGCCGATGCGGCTACCTTGGGCGTTGCGAATGGTGCCGTCGGTCTCGAACTTGCCTACTCGGCTGCCTTGTGCATTGCGTACTGTGCCGTCAGACTCTACCTTGCCAACTCTGCATCCTTGGGCATTACGGCAGGCTTGTGCCTGCGCTGTGTCCGCTGCTGCAAAGGTAAGCAGGCAGACAGTAATCGTTAGAATAATTCGTTTCATTGTCTATTCCTTTCAAAAATTAAGTTTTTAATTGCCACTCTATTATGGCTTATTTTTCAGGCAACAAAGTTAATGTTTTCTGGGGAAATAAAATAAAAAAAGGGATAAATCTCAATTTACCCCTTTTCAAAATCACAAAGTCTTTCTAATTAATATTTTATAAATTTTTCTCTATGCTCGCCATTTACCACCACCGTATATACGCCTGCGGGTAGCGATGAGGTCTCGAGCATAAATGTGTTTTGTGCTGTATCGCATTTTTGATTTACAACAATAGCACCTACAGAGTTTATCACCACTACGCTTTCGATAGGTTTATCTGCAAGAGACAAGTTTACAAACTCATTAGCAAAGCTTGGATATAGGCTAAAGCTATCCGCCTCTGGTGTATCTAAACCCACATCTATAGAAAACTCTATATAAATGTAGTGGTTTTTATTCAGATTTTTGAACGTGTAGCTTCCACCTGCGATTGAATCTGGTACATCTACACCATCTACTATAAGCTTACTTACTCTTAAGCCAGGATTTGCCGAAAACGTATAGCGATAGTCGACACCTGCTGCGTAGTTGTGGTCTCCTCGTGGGGTAATCGTGCCATAATCACTACCAACCTCTGCCGACACTATAGTAAACATATTGCTTGTAATATCCGCTGTGCTTAAGAAGTTATTCCAAGGCGATGCTTCCATATAGTCATCATAACTCTCTGGCCTGATATGGAAAGTACAGTTAGTAGGGATATTGTCAAATGTATAACTAGAAGCAGATGGTGGTAATTCAGCGTAACAGTACACGTCCTCAAGAGGTAGCCCTGCTCCAAAGGCAGTACTTGGTAAAGAGACAACAGTACTTCCTAAGCGTATGGTTTTTAATCGTATTAGAGTAGAAGGGAATGCGTAACCATTATAATTGTACATAGATGTAATACCCGATGGATAGAAGTTTATACTCTCTAAAAATCCACAAGCCCCAAAAGCCCCGTTTTCAATTTGTCTAACACTTTCACGTAGTGTTAGAGTTGTTAGCCTATTGCAATTATTAAAAGCGTTTTGACGTATAACTAATAAGTTTTTGGGTAGTATTACGACACTTAAATTTGGTATATCTCGAAAAGCGTTGGTCCCTAAAGTAGATACATTCTCTCCTATTATAAGGGTTTTAATATCTGCACGATAGTTATGCCATGGGTAGTAACTCGCTTCCCTATAGTCTGTTTAACCTAAAACAATAGGGTCGTTAGAAGTAGTTGTAATTACGAGAGCATCTCCTATTAAATCCCACCGAGCACTACCCCAATTGCCTCCACGTCTTGTTATCTGTGCTGTTATACCCACTGTTGTGGCTAAAAACATTAATGTAAAAATTACTTTTCTCATAATTAAAATAGTTTTTTGTTAATACTAATTTTGTTTGCTATTTATTAATCTGACAGCAAAGTTAAAAGAAATATTCTTTTTACCAAATGTTTTTTATTTTTTTTCAATCATACAATCAACAATCACACAAAAATAGACCCAACTAACGATTGAGCCTATTTTTTATTCTAAAATTATTTTCTATAAAAACCTCAACACATCGAGCAGTTTTCGCAGTGCGAGCTTTCGCCGCGAAGCCTCTGCTCTACCATCTGCTTTAGCCTTTCGCGTAGAGCCTCAAGGCTGATTTCGTCTATGACGTCTTGCACAAAGGCACCGAGTAGCATCAGGCGTGCCGTCTCTTTGCTTATGCCGCGTTGCTGCATGTAAAACATCGCATCTGAGTCGAGTTGTCCGGTGGTGGCACCGTGTCCGCACTTTACGTCGTCGGCATAGATTTCGAGCTGTGGACGCGAATTCATTACCGCCTCGCGTGTGAGGCAGATGTTGCGGTTGGTCTGCTTGCTCAGCGTGTTTTGAGCCTCTTTTGCAACAAATACTCTACCCGAAAATATCCCGTGCGACGAGTCGTCTAAGATGGACTTGAAAAGCTCGTTTGAGGGAGAGTTTGGTGCGTTGTGGCGGATTAGGGTGTAGTTTTCCACCTCTTGGTTGCCGTCAGAGATGAGCATTCCCCCCAAGTATAGCGAGGCGCGTTCGCCGTCGATGTCGGCGATGATTTGGTTGCGGCTCGTAGAGCTTAGCAGCGAAAGGTTGTTGAACTTGGCGTTTGAGTCGTTGACTTGCCTCAGAAAGAGTTGCTCTATCTGGTTTGCCTTGCGGCTGGTGTTCTCTACCTTGCAGAGCTCAAAGTCCGCTCCGTCTGCCAAGATTATCTCTGTCTGCTTCGAGTTGAAGCTCTCGAGCTCGCTGGTGGTGTGGTCGCACACAAGAAGTTTCAGCCTCGAGTTTGATTCCAACACTATCAGGTTGTGCGAAAACAGCATCAGCGGCATCCCCGCTGAATTTATCACGTTGATAAGCTGCAAAGGCTGCTCTACCACTACGTTTTCACTGACGTATAGGAAAAATCCATCTTGCGAAAATGCATCGTTGAAGTGGGTGTAGGCGTCTTTGTCGCTCTTTTTTAGCGAGAAAAGATACTTGCCGACCAGCTCTGGGTATCGCTCCTCAGCCTCCGAAAGCGAACAGAATATCACACCCTCAGGCAAGCTATTCTGCTCCGCCTCAGGACGATAAAATCTGTCGTTGAGCATAAAGCTCAGCGAGGCGTTGATAGTAGGCACTTTGCACTGATACAAATCCTTCGCCTTTACCTCCCAATTCAGCCGCCTTAGGTTTAGTCCATAGTCCACACTCATGCAATCCGCAAGGCTGCTGCCGAGATACTCCTCATCTTTTTTGGTGGGGAATCCCTTCTTTGCGAAAAGGCTAAAAGCCTCATCACGACCTGCGTTGAGAGCCTTTGTAGAGTTCTCTTTTATCAGAGTAGCATATTCGGAATAGATATCTGCGTACGACTTCATAACTCAACCCCGTTTTATAAGTTTTTTATCCAATCGTAACCCTTCTCCTCGAGCTCCAAGGCGAGTGATTTGTCGCCTGTCTTTACGATTTTTCCTTTGTAGAGGATATGCACAAAGTCTGGCACGATATAGTCCAAAAGCCTCTGGTAGTGAGTTATCACGATGGTGGCGTTTTCGCTGGTTTTCAGCCTGTTTACCCCCTCTGCCACCACTCGCAAGGCGTCGATGTCGAGTCCGCTATCGGTCTCGTCGAGTACAGCGAGCTTAGGCTCAAGCATCGCCATCTGGAATATCTCGTTGCGTTTTTTCTCGCCGCCAGAGAATCCCTCGTTTACAGAGCGACCCGCCAACTTGTTGTCGAGCTCCACGATTGACTGCTTCTCGCGCATCAGCTTCAAAAACTCAGCTGCCGAAAGCGGCTCTAAGCCTCTATACTTGCGTTGAGCCGAGACAGCCGCACGCATAAAGTTGGTCATGCTCACTCCCGGTATCTCCACAGGGTATTGAAACGAAAGGAAAATCCCCTCGCAAGCCCGCTCCTCTGGCGACATCTCCATCAGGTTTTTGCCGTTGAATTCGATGCTTCCCTCGGTAACGTCGAAGGCAGGATTTCCTACCAAAACGCTACTCATGGTGCTTTTTCCCGCACCGTTTGGACCCATTATGGCGTGAACTTCGCCCTTGTTTACCTCAAGGCTCAGCCCTTTCAATATCTCTTTCCCGCCCACAGAGGCGTGTAAATTGTTTATTTTTAACATTTTATTCTACTTTATTCGTTTGCTTCAATTTGCAAGGCAAAGTTACGATTTTTTTAATTAAGTAAGGTAGGAATGTAGCAATTTAGGAATTGTTTATAGAATCGCTGAAATGTTTAATTGATTTGCTAAAAGACAGAAGTCCGAAGTCCGCAGACGGAAGTTTTTGAAACATTAAGACATTAAGAGAATTAAGAACATTAAGGTCGGAACATTAAGCGTCTCATTTTTTACCGCAAAGAACGCAAAGATTTTTCGCAAAGGACGCAAATGAGAGGATGTCCGCAAACGGAAGTTTTTGAAACACTAAACACTAAACAATTATTCCGATTTTCCAAGCAGCAGGCGTTTGATAGAGTTTAGCTTGTTTAGTGCCTCTATTGGCGACATTTGGTCGATGTCGATTTTTAGTATCTCGTCGCGGATTTCCGAAAGCAGCGGGTCGTCGAGCTGGAATATGCTGAGCTGCATGCCCTCGCGTTGCGAAAACTTGTCGGTCGCCTTGGCTATATCCGTATGCGACGACTGGCTTCCCGCCTCGAGCTGGCTTAGAATCTCCTCCGCTCGCTTGGTTACCGACGGCGGCATTCCCGCCATCTTTGC
>CAYFSY010000125.1:0-5115 GCA_964345905.1 uncultured Paludibacteraceae bacterium
GTAGGCTCCACTGCATCATTTTCTTTTGCACCACAGGGTGTCCGCCACGAATCGAAAGCCCGTCTTGAACCTCGTCGTTGGCGAGCACTGTGCCGAGCTTTTCGCACCAGTTCACTGTGGTTTCTGCCAGATATGCTATGCGATAGTTCATCAGAACCTCCTGCTTGCGTCTCTCCGAAAAGCCTTTCCACTCCTCTGCGGTAAACCTAAGCGGCTCGGTCTGAGCCAAGTCCAAGCCCTCCGTGCCTTGACGTTCGAAAACCTCTACGAGCTCGGCGATAGGACGCGCCTGCTGTGCCTGATTGCAGTAGTACGACTCAAACATTTTGATAAACGCCCACTGAGTCCATTTGTAGTAGTCGGGGTCGCTGGTGCGTACATCACGGCTCCAGTCGAACGAAAAGCCGATTTTATCCAACTGCTCGCGATAACGCTTGATGTTCTGTTCGGTGGTAATGGCGGGGTGCTGACCTGTCTGAATGGCATACTGCTCTGCAGGCAAGCCGTAGGCATCGTAGCCCATTGGATGCAGCACGTTGAATCCCTTTAGCCTCTTGTAGCGAGCAAAAATATCCGAAGCGATGTAGCCCAGCGGATGCCCCACGTGCAAGCCCGCACCAGAGGGGGAGGGGAACATATCCAAAACGTAGTATTTTGGCTTTTCGGGGTCGATTTTAGTTTTATATGTCTGGTCGGCAATCCATTTCTCTTGCCATTTTTTCTCAATATCCTTGAAGTTATATTCCATTTCTGTGATTTTGGTTTTTATTTTCTTAAAAAATTTGGTGCAAAGTTAGTGAAAAAATCCTTAATTCTGCCTACGTTCGAGTAGCACGATGTTCTCTACGTGGTGCGTCTGCGGGAACATATCCACAGGTTGCACCTGAGTAACCTTGTAGTCTGCGTCGAGCAGCTGCAGGTCGCGTGCTTGCGTGGCGGGGTTGCAGCTCACATAGACTATCCGTTCGGGACGAGCCCTTAGAATGGTTTTTATCACATCGTCGTGCATTCCGGCGCGTGGCGGGTCGGTGATGATGACGTCTGGCGAGCCGTGATGCTCGATGAATTCGTCGGTCAGAATGTCTTTCATGTCGCCTGCAAAGAACTGGGTGTTTTCGATGCCGTTGTAGGCGGAATTTGCCTTGGCGTCCTCGATTGCCTCAGGCACGTACTCTATGCCGATGACCTTCCCAGCACCCCTTGCCACAAAGTTTGCTATGGTGCCGATGCCTGTGTAAAGGTCGTAAACAAGCATTTCGGGTGTGAGGCGAGCAAACTCACGAACTTTTTTGTACAACTCGTAGGCTTGGCGTGAATTGGTCTGGTAGAAAGACTTTGCTCCGATTTTGAACTTCAAATCCTCCATCTCCTCCACGATGTAGTCGTCGCCGTAGAAAACCTCGATATCTTGGTCGGTGATGGTGTCGTTTGCCTTGCTGTTTATCACGTAGAGCAGCGAGGTTATCTCGGGGAAACGCTCTCTGAGGTGTGTCAGCAGCTCTTGAATCTCTCTTTCGTCGTTGCGGAAAAACACCACTACTACCATCAGCCCGCCAATGGTGGTGGTGCGTATCATCAGCGTGCGTAGTAAGCCCTCCTGACGGCGTAGGTCGAAAAACTCCAAGCCTCGCTCCAGCGCGTAACGGCGAATCTCGTTGCGGATTTGGTTTGAAATATCCTCCTGAAGGTAGCACCTCTCGATGTCGAGCACCTTGTCGAACCTGCCCGGAATGTGGAATCCAAGTCCGTTCATATCTTGCAGCTCCTCCTGCTCGTCAAGCGAGGTAAGCCACTTTTTGTTCGAGAAGGTAAATTCGAGCTTGTTGCGATAGTGGTAGTCGTCCTCACAGCCTATGATTGGCGATATTTCTGGTAGCTCCACCTTGCCGATTCTCTGCAGGTTGTCGAGCACCTGCTTCTGCTTGTAGTGTAGCTGCCTCTCGTATGGCAGAATCTGCCATTTGCAACCGCCGCAGACGCCGTAGTGGCTACAGACCGCCTCTCTGTGGAATACTTGTGGAACTTCACGGCACGCGCCTCGGCAAAGCTCTTTTTCTTTTTTACCACCTGCAGGTCGACCACATCGCCCGGCACCACAAACGGCACAAACACCACCATGTCATCAACCTTGGCTATCGCCTTTCCCTCTGCCGCCACATCGGTTATCTCTACGTTTTGTAGGATAGGTAGCGGCTTTTTTACCTTTTTCACCATCTATATTTTCTATTGTTTTTTTCTAAATAAAATGCTTGCAAAATTACAGATTTTTCTCAAGAGTAGAAAATCTAAATTATAGTTTATTAGACTAATAGATATAATATGATAAAAAAAAGGACAAACCCACAAGGTCTGCCCCTAAATTTTGACTTCAGTCTTTCGACTTCTGCTTATTTCTTCGAATCTATCTCTTCGAGCAGAGCTTTTACTGCTGCTTCGAGCTGTGAGTCCTCGCCTTTGATAACACGCTCAAGGTCGAGCGGTGCCTCTATATCAGGGTCGAGATCGAAGTTCTCTAAATAATAACCTTCTGCAGTACGGTAACCAACCACTGGAATACCGAAGTATAGCGATGGGTCTTGTAGAGTAACCCAGTTTACGCTTGTCATAGTGCCGGGAACCTGCATTCCTACCAACTTGCCGATACCCATAGTCTTATAGACCCAAGGCGTGCCGTGTGCGTTAGAGTAGTCTGCCTCACACATCAGCATTATCGAAGGCTTGTTCCAACGGCGTGAAGGCATCTCGCAGTAGTCCTTGCCACGAATAACCTGTTGCAAGTATTTTTTTCCTGTAAAGAATGTCTCGATATCCTCGTGCAGCCTGCCACCGCCGTTGTAGCGAATATCGATAACGATACCCTCTTTCTGATAATATTTACCCAAAGCGTCGGAATACATCTGGCGGAAGCTGTCGTCTGACATCGAAGCGATATGTACGTGGCCGAGCCTACCACCCGATAGCCTCTCTACCTCCTCTGCTCTGTGGCGTAGCCAACGCTCCATAAGCATATTTTGCAACTTGCCTGAGCTGATAGGCTTGATTACCTCCTCCCAACGCTTGCCTGTAGCTGGTGAGTAGAGTGAGATGAGCGTGTTTTTACCACTCTTATCTGCCAAAAGCTCGAAGTAGTCTCTCTGAGCAACGCTGTCGCCGTCTATCATCTCGATGATGTCGCCCGCTTTGGCTTTCGATTGGAAGTTGTCGAAAGGCGAGTTCAGAAGTATCTCGTCAATGCGTATGCCTTTGTCGGTATTTGTGTAGAGTATTCCAAGCTCGGCAGTGCGTTCACCTGTAGCAGCGTGGCGGTAACCCGACCCCGTGTGCGACACATTCAGCTCACCAAGTAATTCCGAAAGCATCTCTGAGAAGTCGAAATTGTTGTTGATATGCGGCAGGAATTTGCGATAATGCTCCGTCAGAGCATCCCAATCCACGCCGTGCATATCAGTAACGTAGAATCGCTCTTTCTCCTCTTTGTAAACCTGATTGAACATAGCCTCGCGCTCAGCAGCAAGGTCGATTTTCATTTCTGCAGCAAAGGATATTGGAGTAAATTTTTCGCTGCCCATATCCATTTTCTGAAGTTTTTTGCTGCTGAATATGAATAGTGTCTTTTCGTCTTTGTCGAGGCTAAACGAAGCGTAATCGCTGTTGAGCTTGGTCAGCAGCTTGGTAGAACGCTCCTTGAGGTCGTAAACCCACATATCGTAGTCGTCCTCTACAGCCGAAAGGTAGTAGAGCTTTGTGGCATCTTTGTTGATGATAGCACTACCAAGTTTCGATGAGTTTGGTGTAAGGCGTTCGATACGCTTGTCAATGTTGTCGAAGTCTATCTCAATGCTCTTTTTAGCCTCTTCCTTTTTGTCTTTATCTTTTTTATCATCTTTCTTTTTAGACTTTTTTTTGTCATCTTTTTTGTCGGAGCTATCCTCGCTTGCCTTTTTAGCAGCTTTCTCTGCATCAGAGAGGATTTCAGCCTCCTCTTTGCTCATCTTGTAGCGGTTGTATGCCTCTCTGTTTAGGAAGGCAATCATCACGTCGCCCATAGAACCCCACGAAGCGTGGTTGCGCATACCGTACATCTCAGATTCAAAGAGGATTGCGTTGCCACCCATTACCCAACGAGGCGATGAGTTGAAGTAACCGCTGTTTGTGATGTTATGGATTTTGCCACCCTTCTCGGCACTAACAATTCCGATGTTGGTGTATGGTCCGTGTACGTTTGATACATATTCCAAAGCGAACCACTTACCGTCTGGCGACCACTCGTAAACGATACGTCCATGCCTGTCGTGCTGGAATGTGCCGTCAGTGATTTCACGTAGCTGCTTTGTAGCGAGGTTATAGACCACGAGCTTTAGTCGGTCTTTTACAAACGCCACCTCTTTGCCGTCTGGCGAAAATTTAGGATACTGCTTTTCGCTCTTGTTGCCGGGTATAAGCTCCTTTTCATCTATAATAGTAGCATTTGGGAAGTTTGGGTCGTCTTTGCGAGCAATTTTCGCAGTATATACGTTCCAATAGCCATCTCTGTAGCTTGAATAGACTAGAGAGCGGTTGTCTGAACCGAAGTCCACATCGTCTTCTATAGCTATATCCTTTGAAACTTGCTTAGTGGTAGAGTATTCAGTTGAGGTTACAAAGACATTTCCACGCACTGTCAGAGCCACTTGCTTGCCGTCAGGCGAGTTTGATGCAGAGGTGATGCCACTGGTAAATGTTCTGTTTTTGATATTGTTTGTTGGGTTGTCTATCAACGAGATGTTTACCTTGCGAGGTGTGTTATTTCCACTCTCCATCACATAGATTTCGCCATCGAAACCAAAGCAGATTGTGCCATTCTGAGCAACGGAAAGGAACCTTACAGGGTGCTCTTTGAACGAAGTGATTTGTCTCATATTCATTGGACTATTCAGTGGTGAATAGAAAACGTTGAAGCTACCGCTCTTTTCGCTAAGGAAGTAGAATCCCTTGCCGTCGGGTGCATATACTGGGTCTGTATCCTCGCCTGCTCTGGTGATAAGCCTCTTGCTCTTGCCTGAAGCGATGTCATACTCCCAAATGTCGCGTGTAACCGACGACGTGTGGTGCTTACGCCAAGTATTTTCGAAGCCT
>CAYFSY010000126.1:0-5107 GCA_964345905.1 uncultured Paludibacteraceae bacterium
AGACTCGCAGCGATTCGTTTTTCTGTGGTGGAATAGGGTTGTGTGTCAGCTGGTAAATGTCTTTTAGTAGCCTCTCTTCCGCTTTTGTAACCACATTGTCCGCCTTCGAGATAATTATTGCGTAGCGATACATCACCGCAGCATACTCCTCGAATAGCGGATTCTCAGAGATTTTTAAAAATGCTGGCAGCGAAAGGCTCCTCTGTAGCTTAGTTGACGAAATTACCTTTCCGCTCTCTTTTTCTTGAGCTGTGATCTCTATTGGATTTTCCGTTTTGCCAAGGTCTAAAAGTTGCTGAGCCACACTATTAAAGGCTCCTCGTCGGTGGTCTTTTTCGAGTGCCTCGAAGCCTCTATCTAAAAAATTGCAACCAATGCTCGGCAAAAGCGGACTGCTGGTCAGAACAAGTCCCGTCGCCTCTAAACTCCTTGTTAATGGGTTGCCACCAGTGAGTATGCTGGTAATCTGTATCATGTCGTAGATGACGCTACTGGCAATAAACTCGCTTGGTGTGCTCTGTGGCTTGGCTCCGCCTATCTGCTCCAAAATCGCTCTGTCTGACTGCAGCTTGCCTACGGTCTGCTGTATAGTTTTCGAGAAGTCTTTCAGCAAAGAGTAGTATTGATAAGAGAAAGCGTTGTTTCTTACCTCGCGGTCTGTGCTGCTCTCTTGCTCCGAGAAGTCTCTCTCTGGCTGCAGTAGGGACAAGTATCTCTCGAACTCCGTAGCGAACTTTTCTGCCAACTGCACGTTGCTGATATGATAGACTTGCCTGAGTCCGCTGTCGGTCAGAAACTCAAATATTCCGTATTCTACCAAAGCCATTCGGTGGTTGTCTGCGAAATTTTTATCAGGAGTCCCGTCTATATCGGCTTTTTTCCACATATACTCCACCACTTTCGTATCTTTTGGTTTGGCAAAATTTTCTATCAGAAAACGCTCTTTGTAAAATCTAAAATAAAAGTCGTGAAAGTCGATCAGCGATACTCCCTCTGCTCTATTCATATGCAACACGAAGGCAGGATAGATATACAAGCTGTCTCCGTCTGTGTCTTTTAGGTGAAATGCAGAGTGTTTTGAAAGGATAAAATCTATGTCGTCAAAGGTAAACTCTACTTGTTCTTTATCGATAAAGTCCTTGGTGCCAGTTCTTTCTGAAATAATATCCCAAACTATCTCTGTGGCTAAAAGCTCCGTAAAAGCCTCTCGCGTTTTTAAATACTGCTGCTTAATCTCCTCGTCGCACTCAACATTGACGCTTAGCCAGCTATCTTCATGCCTATTGTAAAGCTTGGTTAGGTACTGATTTGCCTCCTCCATAGCTTTTTTCTGGTTCTCTATCTTTTCTGGTCTTGTCAGAAGCCTCCCGATACGGCTCTGGTAGGTTTTTAGAGTGCTCTCTAATCGTTTTGCAGTCTGTGTCTCCTCTATGAGCTCTGCCTCTAACTCAACTTTACCTTCTCTTACCTTTTCGATGTAGGCTTTTAGCTCCTCTAAGCTTTGGCTTGTAGGGAATGAGCCGTTGGGGAAGTGGCTCATTTTAGGGGCGTTGGATAGCGAGTCTGCAGGAGTGCCCGAAATGACTTGGCGAACGAAGTGTGTGTTGTATCTCTTTTTCGACTTCAGACCAAAATTGGTATCAACAAGGAGCATCTTTCTAAAGCACTTTAGGCAGACTTTTCCTCCATCTTGCAACCTACCAGCACCAAAGCTCGGCGTATTTATATACCTTAGTCGTTTGCCACATCCAGAGCAGTTCGGAGGAGTTGGAGTGTTGTATATGTCGTCGAACTTCTCTTTTGGCATAATGGCAAATACAATCGCTTCTATGACTGAAACGATAGTCGGTATCCAAGTCCAAAAAAATAGGACATACAGAAATCCCCGAAAGATCTGTCCGAGATAAAAACGATGTACTCCAAATGTGCCTAAAAATAGAGCGAGTAGTGTTGTTTTTGTTTTAGATATTGCATTGTTTGTTTGTGTTGGTGAAAAAATGTTAGTGGGTATATGGTTGTAGCTATCGCTACCACTATTGTCTTTGTCGGAATCTTTATTTTGAGAGTGGGGGTCTATGTTAGGAGTGTTGATATGGATATACGCACCCTCTGTACCAAAAAATACATTTGCTCTTTTTGGTCCAATAGTCATGCTGATGCCCTCTTTGCTCAATTTTAGATAGACACCTGGCAAAGCCTCCTGATCTAATCTGAAGTTTATTGTCATACTTTCTATTGAAAAAAACTCTTACACTATAAGCTTAAAATAGCTATGGAGTTATGCTTTTGCAAAGGTAATAATTTTTAAACAAACAACAGTTGCGTTATAAAAAAATCGTGCCTCAGCACTATTTAATTGCCAAGGCACGAAATATCATTTTATACAATCAAATTTTATTTGCTTGCCTCCTTTTTCTTATCGGGTATCAACGCTACTACAGTGATAATCACCATAATTGCCAAAAGCAGACAGAATGCCAATCCAAGCATGGCGCCTTGACGGATGATTACGTTGTCTTGTCTGCCTATGAATGGTACGATATTGCTTAACCATGCTATTGGTTCGGTTCTTGTTACTACAGCGGTGTAAATGCCAGCTGCAATAGCCACACCAAAGCTTGTTCCGAGCGATGAAGCCATTTTGAATATTCCCGCACCGCTACCAGCCTGACTGTCAGGTAGGTTCGAGAGAGCCGCATCTGTGGCAGGTGTAGCAAAGAATGCCAAGCCCAAGCCGAAAAGTGAGTAGGCGATAACTGCCAAAACAACATATTGTCCTGTCATTATCTGGGTTTGCATCAGCAGTATAATCGACAAGCTGATAATTAGTGCACCCCAGATAATTGGTTTTTTAGCACCAAATCTTTGCAGTAGCTTTTCACCCACGCGGATAAATAGAATTACAACGATAGCAAAGCCAAGAGTGAGCAATCCCGCCTCCATAGACGAAAACTGCGCTCCACGTTGCATCAATGTTAGTGACACAATCAGCATACCAGAGGTTCCGTTGATAAAGAAATTTGCCAGCGTAGCACCAGTAAATACTTTATTTTTAAATAATCCGAAGTCCACAAAAGCAAATGGTACCTTCTTTTCTATAGCGATAAAGAGGTATCCAAACACCAATGCTACTACCAGTAGAGCAATGGTTATCCAGTTTGTCCAGCCGAAAGAGTTTCCTTTTGTTATGAAAATCTGCAAAGCTACCATTGCAATCATAAACATGATAATTCCGCCCCAATCAACTCTGTACTTGCCAGCCTCCTCGCGTTTGTTCTCAGGAAGCTCTTTGGTCATAAATAGAGCAATTATTGCCACAATGATAGCAAGGATAAAAATCCATCTCCAGCCAGCAATCCATTGGCTATCGAGGCTTGATGCTATAGTGCCACCTACAAGTGAGCTTAGCCCCGAGCCGCCAAATGTACCGATAGACCAAAGGCTTATAGCACGCTGACGCTCAGCACCTTCCCAGAAAACTTTAATCATTCCTAAGCTTGTCGGCATTATGAAAGCTGCAGAGAGTCCCTGTAGAGCACGTCCTACAAGTAGCATCGGCATAGCAAGGCTTCCTTGTGGTGCAAGTCCTACCAAAAGCGCCCCTACAATAGCCAGATATAGACCAATTCTGAAAATCTTTACGCGTCCCAGACTATCAGCAAGTCCGCCAATTACAACTATAAAAATTCCAGAGAATAGGGCTGCGAGCGACACAGCGATATTCATAGTATTCGCATCCATCCCGAGAGTCTCGGTCATTACAGGCGATACGTTCATCATTGAGTTGGCAAAAAGCCAGAAGGTCAAAACTGACAGGATAAAGCCGATGAGCACCTTATCAGTTCCTTTGTACTGAGTGGTATTCATACTGATAAGTTTTTTTTGTTAGTTTATAATTAATTTATCAAAATTCTTAATTTTGTGCCATAAGGAACTTCTCGGCATCCATAGCAGCCTTACAACCACTACCAGCCGCTACAATAGCTTGGCGGTAGTGTGGGTCTGCCACGTCGCCTGCTGCGAAAACTCCCTCTACATTGGTGCGAGTGGTGTGGTCGAATGTCTTGATATAGCCAGCCTCGTCCACCTCGATGAACTCTTTGAACGTCTTGGTATTGGGGTGGTGCCCAATAGCCAAAAAGAAGCCGTCAATCTTTATGCTTACCTCTTTTTCGTCAGCCTCGCCTTTGCGGTAAACCAAGTTCGCACCCTCTACACCATCTTCTCCAGTAAGTCCCAGCGTATTGTGTTCGAAAAGAACCTCGATGTTTGGAGTCTGCATTACGCGGTCTTGCATCACCTTAGAAGCCCTTAGATATGGCTTGCGTACAATCAGATAGACGTGTTCAGCTAAGCCCGAAAGGTAGATCGCATCTTCGCAAGCGGTATCGCCACCGCCCACTACAGCAACGCGTTTTTTGCGATAGAAAAACCCGTCGCAGGTAGCACAACCAGAGACACCTCTGCCTGCATATTTTGTTTCGTCTGGCAAGCCAAGATACTTAGCCGACGCACCTGTAGCGATAATCACGCTGTCAGCCAAAATCTCATCTTTTTCATCAATCCAGAGTCTGAAAGGACGTTTTGAGAAGTCCACCTTAGATACTCTACCCGGACGAATATCAGCATTGAAGCGAAGTGCCTGCTGTTTTAAGTCTTCCATCATCTCAAATCCTTGAGTACCATTAGGATATCCGGGAAAGTTCTCTATTTCTGTGGTCTGTGTCAGCTGTCCACCGGGTTGATTTCCCTCATAAAGCACAGGGTTAAGATTAGCTCTCGATGCATAAATTGCAGCTGTATAGCCTGCAGGTCCACTACCAATTATCAAACATTTTACTTGTTCCATTTTATCTATTTTTTGTTAGTATATCTTTTAGAATAGGCAAAAGTAGCAAAAAAAATCGAAGTATGAAAATAAATTTTGTGTAATATTCAATTGATTTTGTAAACCATTAGTTTTCGGGTAGTTTCATTTTTTTTTTGCAGAAAAACTAAAAATAATTTTGTCAGTTCAAAAAAAAGCATTACCTTTGCAGTCCGATTTGGGAAATGCCTCTTTAGCTCAGTTGGCCAGAGCACGTGATTTGTAATCTCGGGGTCGTTG
>CAYFSY010000127.1:0-5095 GCA_964345905.1 uncultured Paludibacteraceae bacterium
GTAAACCACCCTACCCCAGCGGTTGTAAATAACGATGCTGTAGGTCTTTAGCGACTTAAATACCACACGAAACTCGTCGTTGATGCCGTCTCCATTTGGCGAAAATGCATTTGGTACATCAAGCAGAGATTCCAGTACGCTGATATGGATAGAGTCCTGATGCTCGCAGGTGCCGTCTGAGTTTTTCACTGTAAGCAGAGCAGTGTATTCGCCTGTCTCTGTAAAGGTATAACGTAGCTCCTCGCTGCTGTAACGCTGATATGCAGCTGGAGATTCTATCCTATAGATTTTCCACTCAAAAAACGCTGCTGTTGGACTATTGGCATTGCTTGTAAGAGCTACTACAAGCGGACCTGAGCCACTGATAGTATTCGCACCAGAGTCGTCTCGCTTATATTCGTTTGTGCCGTCACGCTTCTCTACTTCGCCCTTTGGGTGGCACTCCACAGCCACAGCTGTATAGTCCACACAAAGCTCCGATACAGCCAACCCCATCTCCTCGGCATAACTATCGCCACTGATACAGAGCGAAATATCCTTTTTAGGTGCTGTAAAAGACAGATTGGTAGCGGGATATGTAAAGGTCTCTATCACCTCCTCGTCTTGCCAAGTGCTATCTTGGTAAACGTAGTCTGTGTAGGTAGTCTTAAATGTGCGCTTTAGCGTTTTGCGTTGATTGTTTTTATTGTAATAGACCAAGTCGCCTGCACTCATAGCCACATTTACATTCAACGCTGCACAAGAGCCATCTGTTGTAATTGTGTTGATTGAAGCAGGATAGAGCGAATAGTCTATTACCCAGATGTGCCTTATTGGTCGGTTCTGGTCTCTGTTGAAAACGATATAGCCTGTACCGTCCTCAGGCGAGAAGTTGGCAGTATTTGCCACAAAGGAGTTGTCGTACTTTCGCCACTCAAAATTCTCGGTGCCGTTGTAGCGAATCTCTGTGGACATAGTGATTCCATTGAATAGGAATACCGCATCGATATCCGCCTCGGTGGTAATCTGCACAAATTCCGAAGGTGACTGTACAGAGAACTGAGCAAGTGCACCAGAGACCCATACAATTGCAACTATAGCTGATAAGTAAATCTTTTTTTTCATATATAATATTGATTCTTTTTTTTCTATACAAATAGCTTTTCTATCTCCTCTGCGTAGTGCTTCTCCACTCGATTTTTCTTTACTTTTAGCGTTGGTGTAAAGAAATTCATCTTACGCCAATCGTCTGAGATAAGCGTAAACTTCTTTACCTGCTCATAATCTGCCAGCGAGCTGTTATAAGCCTTTACCAGCTTCTGATAGCGAGCCAACACATCAGGGTGCTTTACCATCTCTTCAGGCGTGGTATATTGTACCTTATGGCGACGACACCACTCTTTCAAGAAAACAAAGTCAGGTAAAATCAAGGCTCCCACAAACTTTTTATTTTCACCAAAAATACAGATTGCATCAACGAAGTTAGACTCTTCGAATAGTTGCTCTATAGTCTGCGGATTGACATACTTTCCAAATGATGTTTTGAATATATTCTTCAATCTGCCATTGATAGTCAGAGCATTATTTTCATCTAAAAATCCTGTATCGCCTGTGTGCAACCAACCATCAGAGTCGATAATCTGCGAAGTCAGCTCAGGGTCTTTGTAGTAGCCAAGCATTACGTTATGTCCACGGCAAAGAATCTCGTTGTTTTTCTTATTGATTTTCACCTCTACTCCCGGCAACGGCTGTCCTACAGTACCAATCTTCATCCCACCTTTTTTTCTATTCATCACGGCAATCACAGGAGATGTCTCGGATAGTCCATATCCCTGTATTATAGGCATACCTATGGCTGTAAAAAATGCTCCGTACTCTTTTTTCAGAGCGCTACCGCCAGACACCACCACATCAAACTCTCCACCGATAGCCTCACGCCATTTGCGATAGACAAGCTTATCGGCTATTTTATGACGAAACTTGTACCATGCAGAGCTCTCCTCTACAGGATACCGCTCTGCAAGCGAGAAAGCCCAGTAGTAGATCATTTTGCTAAAAAGTCCAAGCTTGGCTCCTGCACTGTATAATTTATCATAAAATTTCTCTAAAACACGAGGCACCGCTGTCATTATATTTGGGTTTACCTCCTTGATGTTCTCTGCAATTGTACCTATATTTTCGGCATAATATACAGATATTCCAAGGTATTGATACAGATAGACCAAAAGCCTCTCGTAAGCGTGACAAAGTGGTAAAAACGACAAGGCTCTTTTGCTCCACTTAGCTGGGATATCACGTATTCCCATTATCTGCTGAATAAGATTGTTATGGCTGAGCATTACCCCCTTCTGTACACCTGTAGTGCCAGAGGTATAGATTATCGTCGCCACATCGTTTGGTTTGACAGAGGCAGCTATCTCGCGAACTCTCTCAGGCTGTGGATTTTGCCTTTCCAGTTCCAAAAGCTGGTCGAAATACGAAAAAACTCCTTGGTCTATAAAGGTATAAACGTATTTAATATTCTCTGTTTCAGGCAACAGTGGTTCTATTTTCATTCTGAGCTCCTTGCCCTCTACAAACAGCAATTTGATGTCTGAATGCTTGAGTATATGAGCATAGTCTGCCTGCGATATAGTAGGATAAATCGGCACACTAACCATTCCAAGTTGCATTATTGCCATATCGAGGATATTCCACTCCGGACGGTTGGTAGAGATAACTCCAACCTTATCGCCAGGTTGCAAACCAAGTTTCAGAAAACCATAACTGATGAGCTGTACTTTCTCGTTGTATTCTTGCACCGAATAGTTTATCCACTCTTTGTTTCTCTTTGCTGCAAAAGCAACCTTTTGCTCTGGAAATTTTTCTAAATAGTTTGGTAAAATATCAAATATTCTGGTAACTCCCATCTTTTTCCTTTTAAATTCTAAATAAAAGCCTTTTTTTAAGAAATCAAACGACAAAGGTACAATTTTTTCTGTAAACAAAAAAGGGTCATTTTTTCACAAAAACGCCCTCTTCGCCAAAAAAGTATTGTGTAAAGTAAGTCAAATATAAATAGTATTAAATTCCTGTATAAACGGTTATGTTCTCTACCATCTCCACTCCTTGTGGGGTTTTGTAGTTAATTTTAAGCTTTATACTACCTTTAGCCACCTCTTCTGCATACTCTTTAATATCCAGCGAGGTGTAGAAAAGCTTGAGTTCGCGGTTGTGTTCAGTTAGTTCCGTATCTAGAGAGGCATCGTGGCGAACGTATATGGTGAGTGTCTTTTCTCCAGCATTTTCAAGCTCCGAAGGGACTATAAAGTAACGGAACTGATGCTTAGTATAATCTGCCACAGTAACTCCAAAAATAAAGTTTACGTAGTTTTTATAAGTCCATAGATAACTGTATTCCAAGTGCTTATCAAGCATGATACCATCAGAGCGATAGTTGTCTAGCTCACTCTTGGCATCTAGTGTAATAGGCTGATATACATACATCTCCTCCTGCAAACTAACCGAAAACTTTGCATTGTATGGCTCTGGTGCACTACTGCTAACACTACCAGTCATAAAGAAACGCTTGCCGATAAGATTCGGATTCTTATCTTGATTCTCTAGTAGAATCTTCCTTGAGTCGTCCTCTTCTATATAATAATCACCTCCGCTCTGCCTATAGAAGCCATAAGTAAAAGCAGGCAGTCCTCCATCTGGTGGAGTGAGCATATTACTACAAGAGGTCATTGTAAGTAGCAATATTAGTGAATACAAAATATATTTTTTCATCATCTTATTCATTATTCTTCGAAAAATCGAGTTAAATACAATAGCAAGACTAGGTGAGCACAAAAATGTTGCACTACACCCACACATTTAACATTATTTAACTTTTTGCAAAAAAAACACAACATCCAAGCACTCTACTCTAACAACTAAACAATTCAATAAAAAATCGTATCTTTGCAGGCGAAATTTCAGAGTTCATAAAAATAACCGTTTTATAGATTTTTTACCTTAATGCGAAATCGCAGTTTTTTACTAATTATCGTACTATGTGGCGCATGGCTTACCTCATTTGCCGAGTCTCCAAAGCGCGAAATGCGAATGGTATGGATAGCTACAGTCAATAATATTGATTGGTCTCCAAAAAACATTCGTGAGCCATACAAGCAACGAGAGGCTATGATAGCCATGCTCGACACGTTCCAAAACCTCAACATCAATTCCATTATATTCCAGATTCGTCCTACAGCAGACGCGCTCTACGAGTCGAAGGTAGAGACGTGGTCGCGATTCCTCACAGGTGAGCAAGGTGTAGCACCATATCCATATTACGATCCTCTTGCTTTTGTGATAGAGGAGGCTCATAGGCGAAATATCGACGTACATGTATGGATAAACCCTTACAGATTACTAAATTCCGACAATTTGGAACTTTTAGACAAAAACAGTTTGTTTTTCAAAGACCCATATATGTTTATCAACTCTGGCGACCAATACTTTTTCAATCCCGCTAGGCAAGAGACATTAGACCACCTACAGAAGGTTATAACGGATATAGTAAGTCGCTACGACATTGATGCGCTACATATCGACGACTACTTCTACCCCTACCCTATCTCGGGCAGAGAGTTCCCCGACAAAGAGGACTTCAAGCGAGATCCACGTGGATTCAAGGATATCAAAGATTGGCGGCGCGACAACGTAAACCGTGCTATCAAAATGATTTCTGAGACAGTACGCGAAATAAAACCATACGTAGAGTTTGGCGTATCACCTTTCGGAGTATGGAGAAATATCACAAAAGACCCTCGAGGCTCTGCCACCAAAGCTCTGAGCAACTACGACGACCTCTATGCAGACATTCTATACTGGATCGAACGAGGAGAGGTAGACTACGTGATTCCTCAACTCTACTGGGAATTCGGTCACAAGGCGGCAGAATATAAAACCCTAGCGGAGTGGTGGAGCAAAAACTCCAAAGGAACAAACCTTTACATCGGACTATACGCTTCGAACCTCGGCAATAGCAAAGCTTCTAAGGCGTGGCAGGAAGGCAACGAGCTTTGCCGGCAGATGGAGCTAAATCGTACTATCCCAGAGATAGAAGGCGTAGGACTATATTCGGCTG
>CAYFSY010000128.1:0-5081 GCA_964345905.1 uncultured Paludibacteraceae bacterium
CGAAAAAGTTGACTTAGTAGGTGCTATCTACTGGACATCTTACTCCTCTATGGACCTGATGTTCACAACAGAGGGAGCTATAGAGAACAATCAGGTTGTAAATGAAGAACTTACTGTGTACAACATCTCTATCCTTGTAGATAAGCCTGGTCCAAAGCTGACTAATGGAACTTACACAGAGGCTAACCTCGATCCTCAGTACTCTTGGGTTGCAGAAGGATTGGCAAACCTGCAAGCAGAAAAGATGCAGCCTATTAAGACAGCAAAGATCGTAGTAGAAGATGCTATGTTTAAAGCGACTCTTATTGTAGAAGATGGCACAGAGTACAAAATTAACTACCCAGAAGCAATAACCTTTAGTCAAGGAGACTAATTTGATTGTAACAAAAAAAACTGAGGTGCAGGCGGTAAAACGTGCTTTGCACCTCGTTTTTTTAGGGGCTATTCCAAGAAAAATGCGTAACTTTGCAGCCAGTTTTTTAAATCATTAATCAATATATTTTTTTATGAAAAAGTTATTCAGTTTGGCAGTGATACTTGCAGTATTAGCACTTGGACTTACTGCATGTAAGGAGAATCCAGAGACACCATCTGAAGACAATAGAGAGAAATTAGATGACTACCGTTCGGCTTATCTGATGGATGAGAATGGCTATCGCTATCAGATTAAACTCTTCACAGCAGGCACATTAAGCAAAGAGGCAGAGACTATCTTATCAGACGGGTGTTTATATTCATTTGATTTGGTTTTAGAGAAAGCGCCAATAGGCGGAACTATGCCTAATGGTGTTTACAATGTAAGGGATATGATAAGAAGCCAAACTTACGTTTAGCCATATACCTCTTCAGGAATAAGAGATTACCTTGCTATTAAAGAGGACACGCTTACTGTAGATAGCGACAAGGTTATATTAAAAGTAAAAGACTATAAAAACAAAACCCATGAAGCAATTTACAATGGCTCTATGAATGTAAAAAGCTGGAGAGATATTCCATACGAACTCGAAAGCAAAACTCCCACTACTGTAGATATTACATTTGCCGAAGTTAAATATGCTAACTACTATGACTATGAAAATAGAGGGGAAAGACTTCTTTGGTTAAATTTGACTAACGCCGATAACGGCTGGGCAGCTCTTGGACTGTATACGGATATTGACGACGACTACAACGGGGTTTATCAAATAAACAGTAGTTTGTCGGTTGGCACAGCTTCTGCATCAAGTGGCTTTGATGGAGAGGGATTCACTATATCTATAATTCATAAGAGCAGACAATATGTAGAGATGGCAACCTACTTTTTGGCAAGCGGCACTATAACTATAACAGATAGTGGTATTACTATCAATGCTAAGTCGCACTTTGGTAGCACTATTAACGCCACCTATAGTGGTACATTTACGGCTACTCCATAATCAATAAGAAAAGATATTTTCTAAATAACTTTTAAGGTGCAGTCTAATTTTTTGAGGGTTGCACCTTATTTTTTTTTGTCATTCTGCGAAAAAAATCTTATCTTTGTGGATTGAATATAATAATTTCAAAATAATATAAATAATAGTATGAACGACACAATTTTTAGATTTCCAACCCCAAAGAACGAGCCTGTAAAGAGCTATGCAGCTAATTCACCAGAACGCAAAGCTCTACAGAGCGAACTAAAACGCCAGTATGAGACTCAGATTGAGATTCCGCTTATCATTGGTGGGAAAGAGATAAAGACTGGCAAAACCAGCAAAGTGGTGATGCCTACGGAGCACGGTCACGTTTTGGCTACCTACCACATGGCAACCGAAAAAGAGGTAAAGATGGCAATAGACGCCGCTCTCAAAGCTCGCAAGGCTTGGGCTGATATGCCTTGGGAGGAGCGTGCAAGCATTATACTGCGTGCTGCTGAGCTTTTCGCTACAAAATATCGCTACCTCATCAACGCATCTTGTATGCTCGGACAAGCTAAAAACGCTTTCCAAGCAGAGATAGACTCAGCTTGTGAGGCAATCGACTTTATGAGATTCAACCCACACTATGCTGGACATGTTTACTCAGACCAACCATTCTCGCCAACTACAGACTGCATCAACAGAGTAGAATATCGTCCACTCGAGGGCTTTATCTATGCCGTTACTCCGTTCAACTTTACTGCTATTGCTGTAAACTTAAATATCAGTCCTGTGCTGATGGGTAACGTAACTGTATGGAAACCATCTTCTACAGCTGTACTTTCTAACTATTATGCAATGAAGGTATTGCAAGAGGCTGGAATTCCTGACGGAGTTATCAACTTTGTACCTGGTAAAGGTAGCGTAATCAGCGATGTGGTGATGAAACACCCAGAGTTTGCTGGCATCCACTTTACTGGTTCTACTCAAGTATTCCAAGGCTTCTGGAAAGAGATTGGTGAGAATATCAAGAGATACAATACCTATCCAAAGATTGTAGGCGAAACAGGCGGTAAAGACTTTGTATTTGTTCACAAGAGTGCAGACCCACAAGAGGTGGCTGTGGCTTTGGTGCGTGGTGCATTTGAGTATCAAGGACAGAAGTGTTCGGCTGCTTCTCGCGCTTATATCCCTAAATCACTTTGGAGCAAAACTAAAAAGGCAATGGGCGACATGCTCAAAACCATAAAGATGGGCGATGTAAGAGACTTCACAAACTTTGTAAATGCTGTAATTGACGAGGCTTCGTTTGACAACATCAAGGGCTACATCGATAGAACTAAAAAGTCTAAAGATGCAGAGATTGTATTTGGTGGTGGCTGCGACAAACGTGTAGGATACTTTGTAGAACCTACTGTTATCCAAGCTCTTAAGCCAGACTATGAGTCTATGAAAGAGGAGATATTCGGACCAGTATTGACGGTCTATGTTTATGAGGATAAAGATTTTGAAAAGACACTTGAGCTTTGCGACAAGACTTCGCCATACGCTCTTACTGGCTCAATATTCTCTAACGACCGCTATGCTACTAAGGTTGCAATGGATAAGCTTCGCTTCGCTGCTGGTAACTTCTACATCAACGATAAGCCAACAGGAGCGGTTGTAGGACAACAGCCATTTGGTGGCGGCAGAGCATCTGGCACAAACGACAAGGCTGGTTCGTACCTGAACCTTGTACGTTGGATTTCGCCTCGCGCTATCAAAGAGACACTTGTGCCTCCAACAGATTATCGCTATCCTTTCTTAGAGAAATAATTGATTTAAGAGATTAATAAATAAGGCAACCTGTTTTTGGGTTGCCTTGTTTTTTCTAGTGATATTTACTAAAAATCACTTTGCTCGTTGTTTAAAACTATCGTAAGTAATCATAACGGAGTTGACAAACCTAATTGTATGATTTGCACGAAAATAACCAAGCTTTACCACCTCATCTGTATAGTACTTCTCCTCAGATTTAAGCATCAGATATTTCGATATATTATCGTCCCACGACTGAGCCGTGCCGTCATATTTTTTAGCTAAGTTAACAGCATCTAAAAGATGACCATAGCCAGTATTATAAGCGGCTAGAACTGTTTTTATTCTTTGATTTTTATCCTTTATAAACATCAGCTTTTTCTCTAATGACAACAAAAGCTTAGCGCCTGCTTTTATATTTTCAGATGGCACAAAAAACGTTGAATCTGTCAGTCCAAAGTTCCGTCCAGTACGATTCATTAATTGCATTATACCCATAGCTCCGTTGTAGGAAACTGCATCTGGGTTGAATCGACTTTCGTGAAAGGCAACAGAAGCTAGCAACCGCCAATCCCAGCCCGTAATTTTTGAAGCTTCTCGAAACAGAGAGTCATAGGGAGAGATACCTCCACCATCGTAATCTTTATAACTGAAAGTTAAATCTTCTTCTCCACTTAGAGAGTCAAAATATTTACTTCTGCTTAGATGGCGAGAAGTCAGCCTCTTCATATACTTTGAGTTTTCTATGTCGTCATACCATCTATTGATAATACTATCAAGCTTTGGTGCTGTACTACGCACAATCCACGCTCTAGGCAGATCAACAGAGATTGGCACACTAACATCAATGTTTTTTAAATATTTTTTAGATAGTTCGGCAATATCATCATCAGCAAAAGTATATTCTATCTCACCCCTAGATACCATATAAACTATCTCCTCTATTCTGAGAGTATCTGGCAGATATTTTATATTGATACCTCCACCTATCTCATTATTGATATGCCTGAGCTGAGTACTATATCTTGAGTTTCTCTGTACATGGACAGTTTTGTCTATCAAATCCATTATATTTTTCACCTTATTTTTATCATCTGCCTGCACCAGCACCACTCGCGACATTGTCTGCACATCGCTAACAAGAAACTTTTGACGTATATCTTTAGTTGGAGCTAGCTTATAGATAGCTATATCTGCCTCTCCTCGCTCCAACATTCCCTCCAACTCCTCTCTTGATTTTGCTATAAGCATTTTTAGAGGCAGTTCAAGATGGTCTGCTAGGTTTTGAGCTAGAGCATAATCAAACCCACTCTCGTCATTACCATAGGTGTAGTAGCTTATGGCACTCTCTAAGGTTACAGCCACAAGTTTGCCATGCTCTTTAATCTCCTCAATATCACCTCGTCCAGTAGGAGTATTATCCTCTTTACGGTCTGACCAACAGCTACTTAGCATAATAGCTGCGATAGATATGTATAATATTATATGCTTTTTCATAAGGCTATATATATAATTAGATTTCTAAACACTGTAAAACAACCGAAGTATTGACTGAAATAATCTATCTGGCAGTATCTTATAAGCAATTACCGATAAGCGTTGGACAAAACTTGGAGTAATAACATAACGCAATTTTGGAGACCGGCTTTCTACTATCTTTCTCACTCTACGAGCCAAATACTCAGGCTTTCCACCGTTGGTTTCGTCTTTTTCTATGTTTTCTAAAACTCTTTGGAATGAAGCCTTGTAGTCATCACTCTGCTGGGTTAGTATAGAGCATTTACGGTTTTGAGTAAAACCTGTATTGAAGTCTCCCGGCTCTAAAATCACCGTGGATATGCCAAACTGCTTGGTTTCGAGCGAAAGTGCCTCGGAGTACGCCTCTATAGCAAACTTCGAAACAGA
>CAYFSY010000129.1:0-4737 GCA_964345905.1 uncultured Paludibacteraceae bacterium
CACCTACCAGGCTAAATTCTACGGACTTGGAGCAGACGGCACAGTTGGTGCCAACAAGAACTCGGTGAAGATCATTGGCGACAACACCGATAAATACTGCCAAGCATACTTCTCTTACGACTCTAAAAAGTCTGGCGGCTTTACCTGCTCGCACCTGAGGTTTGGCGACAAGCCAATACGCTCGACATACTTGGTAAACACACCCAACTTTGTGGCTTGCCACAAGCAGGCTTATCTGAGAATGTATGACGTTACTCGCGGTCTGCGCAAAAACGGCACATTCCTCTTGAACACAATATGGGACGAGGAGGAGCTACACAAAAACTTGCCAAATAGAGTAAAACGCATTTTTGCAAAAAACAATATCACGGTTTACTACATCAACGCAACTAAGATTGCACGCGAGATAGGCTTGGGCAACCGCACAAATACTATTTTACAATCGGCATTTTTCCGCATCACCAATATTATTCCTATAGAATTGGCGATAGATGAGATGAAGAAGTTTATTGTAAAATCTTATGGAAAGAAAGGACAAGAGGTTATCGATAAGAACTTTGCTGCTGTCGATAGAGGCGGCGAATACAAGCAGATGAGCGTTGACCCAACTTGGATACGTCTGCCAGACGACAAGCCAGAGAAGGTCTATATCCCAGACTTTATAGAAAACGTGGTGATGCCTATCAATGCTCAAGACGGCGACCTTCTGCCAGTTTCGGCATTCAAAGGCATGGAAGACGGCACATTCCCTGTAGGCACTGCAAGCTGGGAGAAGCGCGGTGTATCAGCATTTGTACCAGAGTGGAATCCCGACAACTGCATACAGTGTAACCAATGTGCATACGTATGTCCTCACGCATCTATCCGTCCGTTTGTGCTCGACGAAGATGAACAGAAAGGCTTCGGCTCTACCCTGCTCGACATAAAGGCTCCAAAAGAGTTTACCTCGATGAAGTTCCGCATACAGGTCAGTGTAATGGACTGCTTGGGTTGCGGCAACTGCGTTGACGTTTGCCCTGGAACAAAAAAAGATGGCGTACAGCTCAAGGCTCTTGCTATGAAGCCACTCGAGGAGCAGAAGCCAGAGGCGAAAAACTGGGAGTACATGACCAACTACGTGAAGTCTAAGCAACACCTTATAGATGTAACCTCAAGCGTTAAGAATTCTCAGTTTGCCACACCGCTATTTGAATTCTCGGGTGCTTGCTCTGGCTGTGGTGAGACTCCATACGTTAAGCTGCTGACTCAGCTCTTTGGCGACAGAGAGGTGGTAGCAAACGCTACTGGCTGTTCGTCTATCTACTCAGGTTCTGTGCCTTCTACTCCATACACCAAAAACGAGAAGGGACAAGGTCCAGCATGGGCAAACTCGCTCTTCGAGGACTTCTGCGAATTTGGCTTGGGTATGCAGATTGCAAACGAAAAGATGCGCGACAGAGTAGAGAGACTCATCAGAGAGATTCTCGACAGCAATCCGAACTATCCGCAAGCAGAGGCGATGAAAAGATGGCTTGAGGGAAAGAATGACCCAGTGGTTTCTCGCGTAGAGGGCGAAAAGATTATCAATGGCCTGTGCAGAACTTGCAGCATAAACGAGAATGAGCTCTATAGCCTCAGAGGTTACTTCGCTAAACGTTCGCAATGGATTATCGGTGGAGACGGAGCAGCCTACGACATCGGTTACGGTGGTCTCGACCACGTGATTGCTTCTGGCAAAAACGTCAACATCTTGATTCTCGATACTGAGGTTTATTCAAACACAGGCGGACAAGCTTCTAAATCTACGCCAATCGGTGCAATTGCTAAGTTTGCTGCCTCTGGTAAACGCATTCGTAAGAAAGACCTTGGCATGATTGCCACTACTTATGGATACGTTTATGTAGCACAAATAGCTATCGGTGCAAATCAGGCTCAGACGCTCAGAGCACTACGTGAGGCTGAGGCTTACGACGGACCATCTATTGTAATAGCATATTCTCCTTGTATTGCTCACGGTATCAGAACGGGCATGGGCAAGACTCAAGAGGAGCAGGCTAAGGCAGTGGAGTGCGGATATTGGCACTTATGGCGTTACAACCCTGCACTCGAGGCAGAGGGCAAGAACCCATTCCAGCTGGATTCAAAAGAGCCTGATTGGAGCAAGTTCCAAGACTTCCTCAAAAACGAGGTTCGTTTTGCTTCTGTGGCTAAGATGTATCCAAACGAGGCAGAGGAGCTTTATAAGGAAGCCGAAGCCAACGCTCTACGCAGATACAATGGATATGTTCGTATGAGCAAAATGGAGATGTAATAGGTTTTTTAATGAATTTAAGCGAGGTGTAATTACCTCGCTTTTTTTTGTCAGATTAATTCATTAACTTTGCTAAAAAATAAAAAAGTACGTTTATATATTATGTTGATAAAAAATGGAATGCTGAACTCAGGCAACGGCTTCGTCAGGGCAGACCTCAGAGTTTCAGACGAAGGTAAAATAGCAGAGATAGGCGAGATGCAACCACTTCCAAAAGAGGAGGTAATTGATATAAAAGACAAGGTAATTCTACCGGGATTTGTAGATGTACACGTGCATTTCCGTGAACCGGGCTTTAGCCACAAAGAGACAATCCTGACAGGTTCTATGGCGGCTGCGGCTGGTGGCTACACCGCTGTATGCACCATGCCAAACCTCATACCTGCACCCGATAGCCAAGAGAATATGCTTATTCAGAAAAAACTCATTGAGGAGCAGGCTATGGTGAAAGTCTATCCAATGGCAACGATTACCAAAGGACAGATGGGTAAAGGCGAGTTGGTTGACTTTGACAGCCTAAAGTCTGAGATTGGCTTTTCAGATGACGGCAGAGGCGTGCAGAGCGAGGAAATGATGCAAGAAGCCATGTGGCAGGTAGCAAGATTCGACGGCATTATAGTAGCACACTGCGAAGTGGAAGAGCTCGTACGTGGAGGCTATATCCACGACGGCATATATTGCCATACAAACAACCACAAGGGTATCTGCTCCGAAAGTGAGTGGCAACAAGTGGCTCGCGATGTAGAGCTGGCAAAAGCTACAGGGTGCCGATATCATGTATGTCATATATCCACAAAAGAGAGTGTCGCTATAATACGAAGAGCCAAAGAGCGTGGCATACGCGTTTCTTGCGAGACCGCACCACACTACCTACTGCTGACAGACCAAGACTTAAAGGACGAAGGACGATTCAAAATGAACCCACCAATTCGTTCATCTGCAGATCGCATGGCACTTCTGGAAGGAATAATAGATGGGACTATCGACTGTATCGCTACAGACCACGCACCGCACTCTCTACGCGAGAAGTCGAAAGGACTTGCTGGCAGTGCCGTTGGCATAGTAGGCTTAGAGACGGCATTCTCATTACTATACACATATTTGGTAAAAAAAGGCTTGATATCATTCGAGGATTTAATTCGAGTAATGAGCCTCAAGCCAAGGGAGCTTTTCCGTATGGAGAAGGGCTTAGAGATAGGAGAGTCTGCAGACTTCACTGTGGTAGATTTGGAACAAGAGTGGCAAATTATCCCCGAAAAGTTCTACTCTATGGGCAAAGCCACCCCATTCGACGGCTGGAACGTACAGGGTAGCATAGAGATGACCTTTGTAGATGGGAAAATGGTATTCCCATTTGAAGAATTTTAAGTCTAACACAACAAATAACAGGCTCGACTATAATAGTTGAGCCTGATTTTTTTCACACAGTAATATTTATTTACTTGATAAGCTATATATATCTTTTCTTCTATCGCGTAGATTCCTTACACTTCCGAACTGGTTTAGTTCGTTGAGCAAATCTAAATCCACGTCGGCGATAAGTATCATCTCGGTGTTTGGTGTGGCTTCAGCTTTTACTCCGTTAGTGGGGAAAGCGAAATCGCAAGGCGTGAACACCATCGCCTGACCGTACTGAATATCCATATTGTGCACCTTAGGCAGATTGCCAACACAACCTGCAATGGCTACGTAGCACTCATTCTCGATAGCACGTGCCTGAGCACAGTGCCTTACACGCGAATAGCCGTTCTGGGTATCGGTAAGGAAGGGGACGAATAGGATCTGCATGCCTTCGTCGGCAAGCAGACGTGGTAGCTCGGGAAACTCTACGTCGTAGCATATTAGCACACCGATTTTTCCACAATCCGTATCGAAAGTTTTCAGCACATCACCACCCTGCATGCCCCACACACGAGCCTCGTCCGGTGTAACGTGTAGTTTTTCGTACTTCTCACGCGAGCCGTCGCGACGACATAGATAGCCCACGTTGTAGAGATTATTACCTCGCACCTCAGGCATGCTTCCAGTCAGAATATTGATGTTGTACGAAATAGCCAGCTCAGACATCTGGTTTACTATCTTATCAGTATATTTTGCCAGTTCACGAATAGCGTTTGGCTCGGAAAGGTGGTTGTATTGAGCCATCAGCGGTGCGTTAAAAAACTCTGGGAATAGAGCGAAGTCGCAATGATAACCCGAAACCGCATCGATGAAAAACTCTGCTTGCTGCATCATATCATCTAAATCTTTGTAAGAACGCATCTGCCATTGTATAAGCCCGAGGCGAACAATCTTTTTAGCAATGGTAGCCTCATCGGTCGGCTCCTCGTAGTATATATTGTTCCAACGCATCAATACAGCATACTCGTTGCTCTCCTCGTCGCCTGGCAGATAGCCGCGTAGCACCCTGACAGCCTGAAAGTTGTTCGAAACCTGAAAGTTCAGCA
>CAYFSY010000129.1:4747-4969 GCA_964345905.1 uncultured Paludibacteraceae bacterium
AGGGTCATCCATCTCTCTGAGACGCACCCGCCTGATATATTCACGTGGCGACATTTTGTCTGCATAGAGATGGTAGTTTGGCATTCGTCCACCGAAAACGATAGACTTCAGGTTTAGACGTTCGCAGAGGTCTTTACGATAGTCGTAGAGGCGCCTGCCGAGGCGAAGTCCGCTATACTCCTCGCTTACCGAAACCTCAGTGCCGTAGAGCACGTTGCCTTT
>CAYFSY010000130.1:0-4945 GCA_964345905.1 uncultured Paludibacteraceae bacterium
GTGGTGGATAAACCGCTGATAGTGAAGCTTTCGCCAAACGTTACAGACATCACAGAGATTGCTCTGGCTTGCCAAGAGGCAGGTGCAGATGGGCTTTCGCTGATAAATACGCTTCTGGGAATGAGGCTCGACCTACACAAACGCAAGCCGATTCTGGCAAACGTAACTGGCGGATTCTCTGGCGATGCGGTGTTTCCCGTAGCTCTGAGAATGGTCTATCAGGTGGCGAAGGTGTGCCATGTGCCTGTGGTGGGCTGTGGCGGGGTCAGCTCGGCAAGAGACGTGCTCGAGATGATGATGGCGGGGGCTACTGCGGTGCAGGTTGGCTCGGCAAACCTTGTCAATCCGTTTGCTTGTCGGGATATCATCAGCGACCTACCAAAAGAGATGCAAAAGTATGGTATATCTGACCTCAATGACATAATTGGGGCGGCGTTGTAGAAAACTTTTTTGATGCTCAAAAAAATAGAGGAAAATTTCCTCTAAATTCCCTTAACTTCCTCTATGCGACTTTCAAAATCATCGGATTTGATGTAACCTATTTGTCGCTTGTTGATATTTATCTCTTGCATAAAGCCAAGCGATACAAGTCCCTGCAGGTCGCTACGAGCAGTTTTTACAGAAACATTAAAGAGCGAAGTCAATTCCTTTGCGATAAAAATTGATTTTGGTTTTTCTGTAAGTCTATGTAGAATTTGAGCTTGACGTTGATTTATTTCTGGGATTTGCTTGAAATAGATTAAATCGTATTGCTCACTGATTTTCTTTTGCAGATAAAGCTTTAGCTCCTCTAAGGCTTTCAACATCGCCTCTAAGTTATAGAGAATAAAGTACGAAATGTCGTTCTCATCGTTTTCGGTATGTAGAAATGCCTGTTCATACTTTTTCTTGCTACGATAAATTATTCTCGAAATAGAAAGATATTCTGTCAACCAATACCCTTTTTTTATCATATACCAATAAGCCATAGAACGTGCCGTTCTACCGTTGGCATCTACAAACGGATGGATATAGGCAAGCATAAAATGAATTATAATTCCTTTGATGATTGGGTGGATAAAAAACTCATCTTTATCGCCGTTTGCAAAATCACACAACTCAGCGAGCCACCGTTCTACTTCCGTATGGCGTGGTGGCGTTTGAGTCACATCTCCCGTTGTGCTATTTATGGCCACTACGTCGTCTGTGGTTCTGAAGCTACCCTCATGCTCTTTGCTTGCAAGTGTATTGCGAGTAATGAGGCGCTGAATCTCTTTTAGTTGCTCTACAGAAAAGGGCTGAGCCTTATTTTCAACTAAATAGCGGATGGTAGCGTAGTTGTTTGAAATCATCTGCTCCGACCTATTTTTGGGTTTGAGCAGCTTGCGTAGCATATCCTTAGCCTCTCGGCGAGTGGTGGAAGCGCCCTCCATCTGGCTAGATGCAATAGCCTCCTCCATAATGGCGCTAATTTAGTAGAACCTCTTATCTTTTTCTGGAATAATCTCTTGCGTCGCAAGGCTACTGCTGAGGTTTAAATCCAATATGTGTAGCAACTCTTGCATTCTATCGGTTATAGCAAAACGAAATTCGCATTTGCCAAACCTTATGGTTTTAGCTATCTGGTTGCGTTTGATTCTGACAGCATGCTAAAAGACAATGGGGTTTACACCTGAAGGTGTCTTATACTTTACCTTATCCCAATAGAGATACTCGTTGTTTATTCTGTTAAACAACGAATCATATTTAGGTTTAGCGAGCAACTTCCATATCTTTTTTTGCGTTGCTTTATCTGGTATTGGTGGCTTTTCAATCATAGCGTATAATTTTATAACAAAAAGCAAAGATAAATATTATTTTCCAAATAAAAGAAATTTTCCTCTAATTTCCCCTAACTCCCTCTATTCTATTTTTTAGAATGGATATATTATTGGTAAAACAAATATCATCAATACCAAAAACACCAACTGTAGAGGCAGACCTACCTTTACGTAGTCCATAAAGTTGTAACGTCCTGCCGACATTACCATTGCGTTAGGCGGTGTAGAGAACGGACTTGCAAAGCACATACTTGCTGCCACAGCCACACCGATAAGGAACGGATATGGACTTACGCTCATAGTTTGAGCAGCTTGCAGAGCAATGGGTGCAAAGAGTATCGCCGTGGCGGTGTTGCTGATAAACATGGTAAGTGTAGAGGCGGTTATCATCAGACCTGCCAAAACTGCGTAAGGTCCGTATGAGCCGACCATATCAACGATGCCGTCGGTTACAAGTGTAGAGGTGCCTGTCTTTTCCATGGCGGTAGCCAGAGGCATCATTGCAGCAAAGAGCACTACGCTCTCCCAGTTGATAGTGCGGTAGGCGTCTCTGACTGTCCTGAAGCAGCCAACAAGAATCATAAGCACCGCTGCTAATAGAACGGCTATCACCGGTGGGAGCCAGTTGAACACCATTGTTAGAACCATAAGTGTGAGGATTATAGCGGCATAAGGAGCTTTATGGCTGAGTATTACCTTAGAGGCTTCGGTCTGAGGCTGTCCAATAACTACAACTTCGTTTTCGAGACGACTTAAACGGTCAATATCTTCCCAAGTGCCTTGTACCAGAAGCATGTCGCCAACTTGCATTTTCATATCTTTTACGTCTTGGATAATGTGGCGGTCGTTACGCTGAATACCTATGATACTGACGTTGTAGTTCTGACGGAACTCTGAGTCATGCACGATTCGTCCGTGCAAGCGGCTGTTTTTGAGTATTACCACCTCAGCCATTCCAATCTCGTCGAACTTAAACCTCCCGCCAAACTTTGGACGTTCAGCCTGCTCCTTCTCTTCTATCTGGCTGTCTAAAAAGGCTAGTCTCTCCTCGTCTACAAAGCGAAGCACGTTTTCGTACTCGCCGATGATATATAGCACGTTGTTTTCGGCTAAAACAGTAGAGGCATCGGGGATAAAGGGGCGAGCCGAACGGCTGATGGGTGAAAGCAATCGTACACGTATTTCACTAATAATCAGCGAATAGCGTTTAGTCATGTCTATTTCAGAGAGTTTTTTACCCACAATAGGCGAACCTTTTGGCACCACAACCCTATAGATATTCTCAATCACATTGTAGTCTGACGCTAGCTGCTCAGGTGACTTTACTGTTGTAGCTCCGTCTGTATGGTTTCTGCCTTTCTTGTCGAGTATTTTGGTAAGTGGCCAGAGCAGCAGGATGCCAACGACTAGTAGAATTAGTCCTACAGGCAGGGTTGTAAAAAACTGCAAGCCTTCGTAGCCGGCATCTACCAGAACTCCGTGCATAATCATCGTTGGCGGGGTACCTATAAGGGTCATCATTCCACCAATACTGCTAGCATAAGCCATTGGCATAAGTAGCCTGCTGGCACTTGTATTGGACTTGGTAGCCAAGCTCACAACGATAGGCATCAGCATTGCCACTGTGCCTGTGTTGCTCAGGAATGTGCCGATAAATGCGGTTACGAGTATTACCAATATGAATAGTTTGTAGCTGCTGTTTCCTGCAAGTTTCAGCAGTCGATTGCTGACCGCCTCTGCAAGTCCTGTCTTGGCGATTGCTCCACCTACTATGAATAGAGCGGCAATCATGATTACTACGGAATTTGAAAAACCCGCCAAAGCCTCTGTGGGTGTCAGCACGTTTGTAAGCACCAGCGCCAAGAGGGAACAGAGAGCCACAATGTCGGAACGTATTTTGCCCCACACAAGAAATGCGGCTGTAAGAAATAGAATAATTAGAGTCGCTACCATAAGAAAACGTTTTGAGTGCGAAGTTACGAAAAATTATTCATCAAAAGGCAAAAATGTGTGAATTATTTGTTTGGCAACGGAAGTCAGGGGTCGGCAGACCAACGTGATTAGTTTTGAGTTTTGAGTGTTTAGTTATTTAACCGCAAAGAGCAAGGAACAAGGAGCAAGGAACAAAGACAGTGTTTACGGCCTTAATGAAATCTTAATGCCCTTAAATTTCCTTAACTTCTTAATGTTTCAAAAAATCATATTGTATAAAAAAATGGCAAGCACAAGGCTCGCCACTAATTTATTTACTCTCTTCAGACGGAATTTCGCCCTTCATATATTTGTAGGTTGTGTCCAAAGACTCCTCGTCGTCTGTGATTACCAGTAGCTCATCGCCGACCTGCAGCTCGGTGTTGCCGCGGGGGATAAAAAACTGCTCATCGCGCTTGACCATAGCCACCAGCGTATTGTCTGGCACATTTATATCCATCAGTCGCGAACCGTTGGCGAGGTACTCCTCTTTGATAGAGATTTCGCTCATGTATGACTTTATCTCGTCGGCAATCTCTACATCGAACTTCTTGAGCTTACGCTTTGGCGGCGCCTCATCGGCAAGCTTTAGCCACTTTGCCATAACGCTAACCGAAGTACCTTGCACAAGGAGCGATATGATGGTGATAAAAAAGACTATATTGAAAATTGTCTTGGCATGAGGAATCTCCGCCACCCAAGGATAGGTAGCAAAGATAATCGGCACAGCACCACGCAGCCCCACCCACGAGACATAATGCTTCGCATTGAGCGACATCTTGCGGAAAGGCAAGAGGCAGGCGTGAACCGTCAGAGGACGTGCTACGAATATCATAAAGAGACCAACGGCGATACCCACACCCGCTATCGGTAGCAGCTCCGAAGGATTGACCAGCAAGCCGAGCGTAAGGAACATAAGGATTTGCACCATCCAAGCCATTCCGTCGAAAAACTTAAGCGAACTGCGCTTGTGTACAAACTTGCTATTGCCGACGAAAAGACCGCCAAGATATACCGCCAAATAGCCGTTGCCGCCAATAAATGTGGTAAAACCAAACATAAAGAACATCAACGTAACGAGCAGAACGGAATATAGAGCGTCGTTCTCCAAGTTGATTTTATTGATAATGCGGACACACAGATATTTACCCAAGAGGTAACCCGCCAGACCGCCT
>CAYFSY010000131.1:0-1613 GCA_964345905.1 uncultured Paludibacteraceae bacterium
CAAGCCGTGAGTCTGGATAATACCGTAGATGATGACGATAAAGGCACCCGTAGGACCACCTATCTGCACCTTGCTGCCACCAAAAGCCGAGATGATAAAGCCCGCTATGATAGCCGTTACCAGACCCTCTGTAGGACCCACACCGCTGGCTATACCAAAGGCAATTGCCAGAGGTATTGCCACAATTCCCACGATAACTCCCGCCATCAGGTCGGCAGATAACTTATCCTTTGAGTAATTTTTAAATGTGTCTAAAATTTTCGGACGAAAAACCTCACTAATCTTTATATTCATAATTCTTACCACAGATTAATTTCAACAAAAAGAAAAGGTCTGCAAAGTTAATAAATTATTTGCAACTTTGCTTAGCTTTGTATTGATGTGAAAAAGTCGTATTTTACATAATTATGCCAAAGTTGTAACTAAATTTTAACAAAAAACTAAGATATTTTGGAGATATTTGTGTTAATTTAAAATAAAATCACTAACTTTGCACTTGATGAAAAAAAGAATATTAGTCAGTTTGGTTTCGCTGGGGAGTATCAGCCTTGTGGCGCTGGTTGTTTTTCAGTATTTTCTTATAACCGATACGATGCGATTTTATGACGAAACTTTTACTAACACAGTTGAAAATGTTGTAAAAATTGCTGAGCAAGAGTATGAGGAAGACGAAATTAGAGACTTGCTGACAGCGATTTCTCAGGAAACTACAGATACACTTTTTAATCCAGATTCGAAAAATTGTCTTACGCCATATTCAAGTGGTATTTATGGCAGTATGACTAAGCAGCCTAGTGCTACTTCTATTCAGGCTTCAACCCAATCTTTGATAGATAAGTACCGCCAGAGGTATAATGATAATAAGAGTATGATCGACAGGGTTATGGCTAAAATGATGCTTCATACGAGTTTGGAGCCAAAGGCTATGAAGATTAACTATAGTCGCTTCTATCAAAATATAATAGAAGGTCTTGAAGAGCATAATATAACAGATAGGTTTGGTTTTAAGGTCTGCTCGGAAGATGCTACGGTGCTTTACTCTAATATATATCCTGAGGATGTGAAAAGAATACGTACTATCAGTACCGAAGTGTTTACGTCGGCTGATACGCAAAAGTCTTTACGAGTAGATATGGATTTTGATAGTCAAAATTCATATACAAACCGATTTATGCGAACCGTATTACCTGCTCTAATTTTGTCTATACTGCTGTTTGTATTAATAGTTTTTGTTATATATGTGTCTTTTCAGCAAAAACGCGATGCAGAAATTAAAGCAGATTTTATGAACAATATGACTCATGAATTGAAAACTCCACTATCCTCTATATCTTTGGCTTCACAAATGCTGAGTGATAGTAGTATCGGTAAATCGCCTGAAAGAATGGAGAAGATAGTAAATGTTATACATGATGAAACTCAGCGACTTAGTGTGCTGATAGACAAAGTGTTGCAGACATCGATATTCAATTCAGACAACTCCAATATGAATCTTCACGAACAGAACGTAAATGATATAATCGAGCGAGTTGTAAAAAACTTCTCGCTTAGGATAAACCAAAATGGAGGCAGAATTAATACAGAAATTGTAGCAGAAAGGTCTTTTGCAATGA
>CAYFSY010000131.1:1625-4376 GCA_964345905.1 uncultured Paludibacteraceae bacterium
TTTGTATAACCTATTTGAAAACTCTATAAAATATACCGAAAAAGATTTGATTCTATGTGTGAAAAGCTGGAATGAAAAAGACAAACTCTATATATCAGTAGAAGATAATGGTATTGGTATCAATAAAGAAGACCAGAAGCGTATATTCAATCAGTTCTTTCGAGTCTCTACGGGTAATGTGCATAACGTTAAAGGATTTGGACTAGGACTGGCATATGTCAAAAAAATCATACGAGAGCACGGAGGAAGAATTTGGGTGGAGAGTGAGCCAGGATTAGGTTCTAAGTTTATAATAGAGATATCTTATACTCAGTAAATTATTAAAAAAATATATATAAATAGTATTAATTATAAGTAAAAAATATTTAATAGTATGAATAATTCAATTAGAATTCTTTTGTGTGAAGACGACACAAATTTAGCCATAATGCTCAAAGAGTATCTTGAGGCAAATGACTTTTCAGTAGACCTTTTCCCTGATGGAGAAAAAGGACTAAGTGCATTTCAAGAAAAAGAATATGACCTTTGTATCTTAGATGTGATGATGCCATTGAAAGATGGTTTTACTTTGGCTCGCGACATAAGAAAGATAAATCAGCGAATACCAATCATTTTTCTAACGGTAAAATCTCTGAAAGAGGACATTTTCGAGGGTTTCCAAATCGGAGCAGACGACTACATCACCAAGCCATTCTCGCAGGCAGAGCTTAAGTTCAGAATTGAGGCTATTATGAGGCGAGTTAATGCACAAAAACTGCAAAATGTGACTGAGCATACTTTTGGAGGCTATGTGTTTGATCATCAGAAACGCTCTTTGACTCATGGTAAAGAGACTATAGTTTTGACTACAAAAGAGGCAGAAATGCTACACCTTTTCGTTCAAAACCAAAATCAACTTATCCCAAGAAACGACATTCTAAAGGCTATATGGGGAGAGGTTACCTTCTTTAACGGTCGCTCAATGGATGTTTACATCACAAAGTTGCGTAAAATCCTTTCGAAAGACCCAGATGTGAAAATCCTAAACACACACGGCAAAGGCTATAAGCTGATTGCACCAATAGAAAAAAACGCTTAATAACCAACTATTTATAGTAAAAAATGAAGCGGTATTACTTTTTGGGGATAGGTGGCATTGGCATGAGTGCAATTGCTCGCTATTTCCATAGCAAAGGTGCACTTGTAGCGGGCTACGATAAGGTTCGCAGTATGCTTTGCCGTGAACTTGAGGCTGAGGGGATTGCTATACACTACGAGGATTTGGGAGAAAAGATAGACGATAGGTTCATCGACCCTAAGGAGACGGTGGTGGTTTACACACCTGCCGTTCCTAACGAGCATGGCGAACTGCAGTTTTTCCGTAAAAATGGATTTACTGTGCTGAAGCGTGCCGAGATTTTGGGCGAAATAACCAAGTTGGAGCGAGGTATCTGCGTGGCAGGTACGCATGGCAAAACTACCACCTCTACCATGATTGCTCACTTTTTGAAGCAGAGCCATGTCGATTGCAACGCTTTTCTTGGCGGGATTTCGCTAAACTACCAGAGCAACCTTTTGCTATCTGATAGTAGCGATTTGGTGGTGGTAGAGGCAGACGAGTACGACAGGTCGTTTCACAGGCTTGAGCCATACATGGCTGTGATAACCTCTACAGACCCAGACCATTTGGATATCTACCATTCGCATGAGGCGTATTTAGAGGCGTTTGAGCACTTTACTTCGCTGATTGTAGAGGGCGGTTGCCTTATTCACAAGAAGGGAATTAAGCTGAATCCAAGGGTTAAACCAAGCGTAAAGGTTTTCGACTATTCGGCAAGTGAGGAGGCGGATTTTTATGCAGAAAACATCAGAGTTGGTGGCGGTAGGCTTCTCTTTGACTTTGTCTCTAAAAATTGGAAAATCAGAGATTTGGAGCTTGGTGTGCCAGTTTTTATAAACGTGGAGAATGCCGTTGTAGCGATAGCAATAGCGCTGCTGAATGGAGCAACGGAGCAGGAGGTAAGAGAGGCGGTGGCTTCGTATCGTGGAGTGCGTCGTAGGTTCGAAAAGCACCTGCAGGAGCCAAAAGTCTATATCGACGACTATGCTCACCACCCAACAGAGCTGATGTGTTCTGTCAAGTCGCTGAAAATGCTCTATCCAGACCAGAAGGTTTTAGGAGTGTTCCAGCCACACCTCTACACGCGTACAAAAGACTTTTATCGTGAGTTCGCTGAGGCTCTATCGGGTCTTGATGAGGTTGTGTTGGTAGAGATATATCCTGCTCGCGAAGAGCCTATCGAGGGTGTTACCTCAAAAATTATCTTTGATGAGGTAACCAACCCAAATAAAACGCTCACTACCAAAGCCGAACTTTTAGATACGTTGAAAAACATAGACTTCGACGTGCTTGTAACGCTTGGAGCAGGTGATATCGATATGTATATTCCGCAGATAAAAGAGTTTTTGCAGGGGAAAGAGATAGTGGGATTGAGTCCTATTGTATAGAAATTAATGGTTAAATTGTTATAAATAATTGAAGGAGCGGACTTGGTGTTTGCTCTTTTTTTATGTATTGGTGTAGCAAGTATTAGTGTGTGTTTGCTTATAAAAAAGGGGGTTAATCCATTTATCGGACTAACCCCTTTTTTACAATTATAAGTTTATCAACTTTATATCTACTGATTATCTTTTGATAATCAGGCGTTCTACACGGTTGATATCCTTAGATGATATACGTACAATGTATGTTCCATCTGTCATAGTCGATAC
>CAYFSY010000131.1:4386-4923 GCA_964345905.1 uncultured Paludibacteraceae bacterium
CAGGAATAGTGTGTTTGCCTACAGTCTTACCTTGCATATCAAAGATAGTAGCTGTAGCATCGGTGGTTAGGCCGTTTACCAATATATTAACCTCATCCTTAGCTGGATTTGGATAGATACTGATAGAGCTTTCTGCTATATCTAATCCTACTGGTGGGCATTCAGGTGTAGTGAAACTTAATGTGTCACCAGTTATCATTGGGAATGTAGCCGTAGTAACGTATGCAAAGTAGTAGTATCTAGTACTAGGCGCTAATGCTGTCAGTTGTCCATTTGCCTGAACTTCTGAGAATACTGTACTAGTTTCGACTCTATACTTCCAGCCCTCGGCAATAATTGGCTCTGAACCAGCAGTAACTGTTTTAGAAACAGTTGCTTCATCGCAAGCTACATTGGTAACGTTGCCTGTTACTACTGTAGGAGCTACATGAGCTAACGTGCGGAATGTTAAGGTTTCGCCACGGTAGCCTACAGTATTTACTGCTGTAGTAGCATAAGCATAGAACTCATAAGTAGTATCTGGCTGTAAGCCCACTA
>CAYFSY010000132.1:0-4911 GCA_964345905.1 uncultured Paludibacteraceae bacterium
CCCTTCGAAAGGTTGGGACGGACGTATCGGCGGCAGAGTAGCAGCGGCAGGCACCTACTACTACATCATCGAAGCCACAGGCACCGACAAGTACCAAGAGGGCAAGCACAAAGGACAAAATGTCCGCTACAGTAAAAAAGGACATATCAACCTATTTAAGTAACATTTTTATACCAAAAAATAGATTTTAATTTTTATGAAAAAATATATTGGAAGAACGATTTTGACGCTATTTATCGGATTTGTGGCATACTCTTGTGGAGGTGGCAATAATCATGATAGTACGGAGCAGAACGATGAGGCTACAGCAGGTGTCTTTCGGTCCACGTGTGCCTCAGAGCGAGGCTCACGCCAAGTGTTTGGACTATTTAGCAAAAAAACTTGAGCAGTATGGAGCAAAGGTAACGGTGCAGAAAGGCACCTCTACGCTCTACAACGGCAAATCTGTTCCTGTCTATAACATCATTGGAGAGCTTAATCCTGAGGCTGAGCAACGAGTTTTGCTAATGTCTCACTGGGATTCGCGTCCATTTGCAGACGAGGATAGCGACCCCGCCAAACGCCGTCAGCCGATACTTGGTGCCAACGACGGAGCAAGCGGTGTGGGCATTTTGCTCGAAGTGGCAAGACTGATAAATGCTGCTGAACGTAAAGATTTAGGTGTGGATATCGTGTTTTTCGACGTGGAGGACTACGGAATGCCAAGCTGGGAAGGACACGGCGGTGGCTGGTGTCTTGGCTCGAAGTATTGGGCTGAGAACCCTCATAAGCTCGGCTATAGGGCAAACTACGGCATTCTGCTCGATATGGTGGGTGCTCCAAATGCACAGTTTTTCTACGAACAATACTCGGAAGCCTACGCCTCGTCGATACTTAAAATGGTGTGGGACAGTGCTATAAAAAGCGGTTTTGGTGGATATTTTGTAAAAAAGCAGGGCGGAGCCATTGTCGATGACCACATTCCTGTAAACGAGGTGCTTAAAATCCCTTCGATAGACATCATTCAGTACGACCCAAACACGCCAACACGCTTCTACGAGCATTGGCACACGCATAAAGACGATATGAATTCTATCGACAAAAACACACTATACGCAGTAGGTCAGACACTTATCAATGTGATTTTCTGATGTTTTTTTCGAAAATAATTAATTGAAAATCTGTTGTAAAATAGATGAACGAAGTACAATTGACCTTGTCGCCTGAGCAGTCGGCTCAGAAGGATTTTATACAGTCGAAGTTAGCCAAAACGCTTGGGGTGTCTAAGCAAGATATTACGAGTTTTAGGATTCTGCGTAAGTCTATCGACTCGCGCGGGCGTTATCCGTTGGTGCTGATGAAGTTTCAGGTCTTTATGGGCGATGAGGACAACTCTTTTGCCTACCAATCGTCGTTTGACTACAAAAACGTGGCGGGGCGTAAAGAGGTTGTGATAGTTGGAGCGGGTCCTGCGGGACTTTTTGCTGCGTTGAGGCTGATAGAGCTGGGTTTTTGTCCCGTTATCCTGGAGCGAGGCAAAGATGTCCGTAGCAGAAAGGTAGATGTGGCAAAAATCTCTCGCAACGAGCCTATAGATGAGGATTCTAACCTGTGTTTTGGCGAGGGTGGAGCTGGCACTTTCTCTGACGGCAAGCTATATTCGAGGTCGAATAAACGAGGAAATATACGTAGAATTTTAGAGGTTTTCCACCAACACGGAGCTCAAGACGAAATACTATACGAGGCTCATCCTCATATCGGCACAGATGTCTTGGCAGGAGTAATTGAGCGTATGCGAGGCACTATCGAGAGCTGCGGAGGCAAGGTGCTTTTTGGCACTAAAGTGGTGGATATTTTGGTAAAAAATTCCGAAGTCTATGGTGTGAGCCTTGCAGACGGCTCGGTGCTGAAAACGGATTGCTTGGTGCTTGCCACAGGGCACTCTGCACGCGATATTTACAAGATTTTGCAAAATAGAGATATAAAAATCGAGGCGAAAGGTTTTGCTATGGGTGTGCGTGTGGAGCACCCGCAGGAGTTGATAGACAAGATACAGTACAAAGGCTATCGCAACGAGTTTCTGCCGTCGGCAGCCTATACGCTCTCCACTCAGGTGGAGGGCAGGGGAGTTTACTCTTTTTGCATGTGTCCGGGAGGTGTGGTGGTGCCGTCTGCCACAGAGGCGGAGCAGGTGGTCGTAAATGGAATGAGTTCGTCTTTTCGCTCGTCGCCATTTGCCAATTCGGGCATAGTGGTAGAGCTTCATCCAGAGGATTTGACAGAGTTCCACTCGGCAGGCGAACTCTGTGGACTTGAGTTTCAGCAGTATCTGGAGCATTTAGCTTTTGTAAACAACGGCACGCGCAAGAATACCGCACCAGCACAGAGGCTCAACGACTTTGTCAGAGGCGAACTATCCTCTGAACTGCCGAGGTCGTCTTACGCACCGGGTGTGATATCCTCGCCGATGCACTTTTGGCTACCAGAGCTACTACGCAAGCCTCTACAAGAGGGCTTCAAGGCATTTGATAGGAAAATGCGTGGATTTATCACTGCCGAAGCACAGATAATAGGCGTAGAGAGCCGTACATCGTCGCCTATACGCATTCCACGCGATAGCGAGACCCTGCAACACATTCAAGTCAAAGGGCTATATCCTTGTGGTGAGGGAGCAGGGTATTCAGGTGGCATAACCTCTTCGGCGATAGACGGCGAGAGGGTAGCAGAGCAGATTTCTAAGTTCTATTTGGCACAATAATAGATATAAGAGCATACGTAAGTTTGCTCTTTTTTATTTTTAATAAAACAAGTTTCTACTTTTTCTATTGCAAATAAAAAAACTATTTGCTACCTTTGTAGCGTGATATATGTAGAGTAGTTGGATTTTTTTACACATATCATTTTAATAGAATTATTTTATTATTTAAAATCTTTATTATTATTATGTTTAGATTATCAGGAAAAACAGCCGTTGTAACAGGTGCGTCATCAGGTTTAGGCAGGGCAATGGCTAAGGCTCTTGCGGGGCAGGGAGCCAATATAGTTGTTTTAGCTCGTCGTTTTGAGCGACTTGTAGAGTTACAAAAAGAGATAGAACAGACGGCAGGAGTGAAATGTCTGCCTATTCAGTGCGACGTAACAGTTGAGGCTGACGTCAAGCGTGCAGCCGAGCAGGTGGAGCATGAGTTCGGTGGGGCGGATATATTAATAAACAATGCTGGAGGCGGACATACCGCTCCTTTGGCAGAGTGCGAATTGGATAGCTGGCACCACGAGTTCGACGTAGATATTCACGGCACGTTTCTCTGCACACGCGAGTTTGGTAAGCAGATGCTCAAAAAGCACTATGGACGTATTATAAACATCGCCTCTATGTATGGATTGGTGGGGAATACAGCTATCGGTAGCTCAGCATACCATGCAGCTAAGGGCGCTGTGGTAAACTTTACCAGAGCTGCAGCTGCAGAGTGGGCTCGCGAGGGCGTGGTGGTAAACTGCATCTGTCCGGGTTACTTCTCAACAGAGTTGACAGAAGCTGTCCTTGCCGACGAAAACTTCCAGAAACATATCGATAAGAGTGTGCCTATGGGTAGATGTGGAAAGATGGAGGAACTGTGCTCTCTTGCTATTTTCCTCGCTTCGGAGGAGGTGTCGTATATCACAGGTGCAATTATCCCGATAGACGGAGGATATACAGCGGTGTAGATCTGTTTTTGTCGCAGGAGTAGAGAGTAAAGACAGGTTTTGTAATGGCTTTTGTAGATTACTACTCGGTACTGAAAGTTTTGCCGCAAGCAACGCAGAAGGAAATAACTGTTGCGTATAAGGCGATGGCACTGAAGTGGCACCCCGACAGAAACAAGGGTGTGGACACTACGGAGCAGATGAAGTTACTCAACGAGGCTTACGGAGTTCTGAAAAATCCTAAAAAACGACGGGAGTATAATGTTCAGTACTATCAATACCATCAGGCGGAATCCTACTCCCAGCCTAAGGCTACCTACACCTCGTCGTCGATTGTTCGCTGCTATTACTGCGAGAAAAATATTGCCAATCAGATGTTTGCTCATCAACAGACATTTTATAAACGAGAGAGCACGGGACACTCTCCTTTCGGCAGGGTTTGGTATAGAATTGTGGATGTAGAGATTCCGAGGTGCGAGGCGTGTTACAAGGTTCACTACAGTGGGGCGAAGGTGTTTATGATATTGCCGATTGTGGCTTTTACGCTACTGGGGCTGATTTTAGGTGTGGCTCTCTGGAGCGCATGGCTTGCAGGTCTGATGTGTGGAGCTTTAGTTGGGTTTATCGTAGGGAAGATTCTATCCGTTATCGATAATTCGATTGTTGCCAAAGAGGCAGGAGTGAAGGCGGAAGATGATATTGACGAGTTTGAGATAGTAAGGAATTTAAACAGAAATGGTTGGAGTGTAAACAGACCAAATTAGCAAACAGATTTGTCGGATATGAGCATAAAAAGAAAGGTCTTGTTGGGTGTAACAATCGGAATAATCGCTGGCTGTTATCTTTGGGCGTTTTATGCGATAAAAAGCAAATGGGATAGCTTAGAAGAGAGTAGGGTAGAGGAGCGGAGAGAGAGCCTACGCCTTAGGAATAGAGAAAAGCAGACAGAGACTTATCTGCTAAACGAGAGCATGCAGAGCTACTGGGTCAGCTTCGACGACGATGAGTATTCGATTAGTTATCCAATCAGTTGGGAGATAGATAAAGCTGGACAAATATGGGAGGGCATTAGAGTGATTTCTCCGTTCACCTCGTCCGACGATATGTTTAGAGATTATGTGGATCTATTGATTTACGATTTTAGAGGTATAAATCTCCCCAGCGATAGACTGATAGAGGTGTTTCGAGAGAGTCGCAACTCATGGGTAATAGTATGTACCGCTTTCTTTCGGGAGGTTATGAGTACCT
>CAYFSY010000133.1:0-4860 GCA_964345905.1 uncultured Paludibacteraceae bacterium
CTCGCTAGACTACCGCCCGATGATTGGAGCAGAGCTTGGTAAAAGGTTTTATCCAAACAACAACAATCCAAATTATGATGCAACCAAGAGTGTAGAGGAAAATGATGGAGAGACAGCGGATTATTCTAAAAAGCTGAAGTTTACATATCATACACCTGGTTTGTGGGATTTTGCTCTTAGCATAAGATACACTTTCTAAGTGTTTTATAATTAATAATTTATGCTATCGTAGTTCTGAGGTTTAGCTTGGCAATTACGATAGCTTTTATTCTAAAAAATAGTTGTAGATATGAAAATAAACAATAATTATTCTAAACTCGAAGAGAATTATCTCTTTACGGAGATAGCTCTGAGGACAAAAAAGTTCTTGGAGGAGAATCCAGACAAACCACTGATAAAGCTCGGTATAGGCGACGTTACCCTGCCTCTGTCGCCGTTTGTGGCTGATGCTATGATAGCGGCAATAGAGGAACTGAAAAACAAAGAGACCTTCCGTGGCTACGGACCTGAGCTTGGCTACGGTTTTGCAAAGAATGCCGTCAGAGAGTACTACGCTCGCTATGGCGTGGAGGTAGAGATGGAGGAAATCACTGTCGGAGACGGCATTGGCTCTGACATTGCAAACATCACAGACCTCTTTGCTAAGGGCGAAAACACGGTATTGATTACAGACCCCGTGTACCCGCTCTACAAGGCTACTTCGCTTATGGATGGGCAAAAGATAATCTACCTGCCTTGCACTGCCGAGAATGGATTCCTGCCGACACCGCCAAGTGACGTAAAGGCAGATATGATTTACCTCTGTTCGCCAAACAACCCCACTGGAGCCACCTTTACCTATACGCAGCTGAAGGCTTGGGTGGACTATGCTAACTCTTGCGGAGCGGTGATACTTTACGACAGCGCCTATGAGCGTTTTATCGAGGACGACGACAAGCCTCACTCGATTTTCTCTATCGAGGGTGCTCGCACCTGTGCCATAGAGTTTGGAAGCCTCTCGAAAACGGCTGGGTTTACCTGCGTGCGTAGCGGATACACCATTGTGCCAATGGAGCTAAAAGACAGCTCTGGCACGTCGCTCAATAGAATGTGGCAGCAGCGCCAGACCACCAAATACAACGGAGCGCCGTACCCACAGCAGCGTGGCGTGGTGGCTGCTCTCTCTGAGCGTGGCATGGAGGATGCAGACCGCAACATAGCCGAATACAAACGCAATGGAAAGCTTATCAAAGAGGTTTTCGACGAAAAGGGCATATTCTACTCTGGCGGCACCAACGCACCATACATCTGGTTCCGTTGCCCTAAGGGAATGGACTCATGGACGTTCTTTGATAGAATGCTCAACGAGATTTACGTTGTAGGCACTCCGGGCGTAGGCTTTGGCGAGTGTGGCGAGGGCTACTTTCGCCTCTCGATGTTCAACACCTTCGAAGCCACCAAAGAGGCGATGGAGAGGTTTAGAGGTTGGGAGATTTAGAAAGTTTAGATTTTAGAAACTAGAAGTCAGAAATTAAGGGGCGAATTTTTTATTTGTCCCTTTTTTATTATGTAAAAAAACATTACCTTTGCTTTGCAAAAAAAGTTTTTGTTATGGTAAAAAAGAGTATATTGTTTTTGGTGTTGTGTTTTGCACTGCTGTCGTGCAGAGTTACACGTGTGGCAGAGGCTGAGAAGCCTTTGGCTGTTTATGTCGATAATCATGTCATACCACCATTGGAAGGGAAATGGGGAGAGAAGTTTTTTAGAGAAGTAAATCTACTCGAGCTCATATTTTGGAATGATACTATCTGTTCATTTAAGCATACGTTTTTTTGCGATAATATTGACGAAAAATATCGAGTTATAGAACAAAAGTGTAGGTATTTCAAAAAAGATAGCATGATAATCGTAGAAAACCTGCAACCCTCTGGTTCTGAAGAGCTATACATAGAAATACCCATTCAAAATAGTAAAAAGTGTAATTTTTTGTCAGAAAATTCTCGTATGTCACAGTCTTACTATGCGTTTGGTCGTACTGTTCCAAACATTACAGTAGATACTCTTTATATTTCGCCAAAACACCTAGATAGTCTCATATTAGACAGCAAAAATTCTTTTGAGATACGCGAAGATGGTGCTAAAATATACGGCGAAGGTTTGTATGGGGGAATTTGACAGAGTAAATTCTAAAAATAAAAGACGTAGGTAAACCCCTTTTGCTACACCCAGACAAGCATTACTTTCCAATCCTTACCCCTAGCCTTAGGTAAACCTGATTCTCTATATAAAAATCGTCGTCATAGTCCACCATCTCCCATAGCTTATAGCCAAGCTCCATGTTGAAGCGTTTATAGTCGAAGCCAAAGCCTGTATGTATGTAGAATGCAGGCATAAGTACAAGCAGTCCTGTGCCAGGAGACAGTGTGAAATATGGTTTTACTTTACTTTTGTTGGGTAAATAGCCTCTCATATCTATATAAAATGGGAATCGGAAAGAATCCCATACAGACCAAGCGTAGCCAGTGCCAAGACCTATGTAGGCATACTCATATATTTTTACACCAAACGATGCCTCCGCGTTAAGGAAGTAGGGGGTAATAAAGCCATCTTCATCGATTGTGAGCTGTAACCCCTTGTTTATGTATCCCTGAAATTTAAACTTTGTAGTGGGCTCTTTAGGTTGTGGTATGGTGTGTGAGTCAATTACTATAGTATCTTGAGAGAGTGCTACACTTACTGAAGCCAATGCCAGTACCGCAATTAGTAGTAGTTTTTTCATGTTTAAAAAAATATGCGTTTTGTAGTTAATAAAATAATTTTGTTATGTTCGGCAAAGTTAAGATTTTTTTTTGAAATACACCAAACCTAAAGGAGATTTCCTTCGGCTTTTTCCTTAGCGGCTTTTCAAGTCAAGTCCCACCTGCGTAGGAATGACAGAGAGGCAAATGGCTGAACCCCGCAAGGGGTGATATGATTATAGAAAAATATTGCCTAATAAAACCCGAACCCCGTAAGGGGTGACATAATTCTAAAAACCGATTCAACGATTCAACAGTTCCCAAATTCAACAATTTTTTGTATCTTTGTAATCTGTAAATTTATTTAAAATCATTTTTTTGTTTTATGAAAAAACCAATTTTTATTCTTATGGCAGCATTGACAATGTTTGCGTGTGGAAAGAAAGGTAGTCAGTACGTGTCTGACCTTAAGACACCCTCAATCGAGGAGTTCGACTACGCAGTAGAGGATTTTGCAGATTTGAGCATCTTGCGCTATCGTGTGCCAGATATAGAGACTCTCACAACAAGTCAGAAGGAGCTTCTATACTATCTTACAGAGGCAGCACTGCAAGGACGTGATATTCTCTACGACCAGAACTGCAAATACAACCTGCCAATTCGCAGTGCATTGGAGGCGATTTATACCAATGCAACAGACAAATCATCTGACAACTTCAAGGCTTTGGAGCTTTATCTGAAGAGAGTTTGGTTCTCGAATGGCATTCATCACCACTACTCTGGCGATAAGTTTGAGCCGGGATTTTCGAAAGAGTATTTTGCAGAGGAGCTAAAAAAGGTGTCTCCTGAGGCTCTGGCACTTGCAGATGGCAAGACAGTAGATGCTCTTATTGAGGAGCTTACTCCTGTGATTTTCGACCCAAAAGTTATGCCAAAACGCACAAATCAGGCTTCTGGCGTTGACTTGGTAAAGACTTCTGCTGTAAACTTCTACGAGGGTGGCATCACTCAGGCAGAGGCAGAGGCATTTTACCAAAACATGAAGGATACAAACGATAAAACGCCTATAATGTATGGTATGAACTCTAAGCTTGTAAAGCACGCTGACGGCACTATTGCTGAGGATGTTTACCGTGTTGGTGGACTTTACTCTAAGGCTTTAGAGAAGGTGGTTTACTGGCTGGAAAAGGCTGAGGCTGTTGCCGAAAACGACGCTCAGAAGAAAGTTATAGCCGAGCTTATCAAGTTCAACAAGTCTGGCGACCTCAAAGACTTCGACGCTTATGGCATCCTTTGGGTGAAAGACACCGCTTCGCAAATCGACTTCGTAAACGGATTTACCGAGAGCTATTCAGACCCACTTGGAATGAAGGCTACTTGGGAATCTATCGTAAACTTCAAAAACGTAGAGGGGACAAAGCGTGCAGAGATTATAAGCACAAATGCTGATTGGTTCGAGAAGAATGCTCCTATCGAAGACCGCTTCAAAAAAGAGCATGTTCGTGGTGTTTCGGCAAAGGTTATCACTGCCGCTATCCTTGGTGGCGACTGCTATCCTGCCACACCAATAGGTATCAACCTGCCAAACTCTAACTGGATCCGTGCAGCACACGGCTCAAAGTCTGTTACTATCGACAATATCACTGAGGCTTACAGCCAAGCAGCTAAAGGCAGCGGTTTTGCAGAGGAGTTCTATGGCGACAAGGCTATTATCAGCATGATCGACAAGTATGGCGACGTTACCAGCAGCCTACACACAGACCTTCATGAGTGCTTAGGACACGGCTCTGGCAAGCTATTGCCGGGCGTTGACCCAGATGCTCTGAAGGCTTACGGCTCGCCTATCGAGGCGGCACGTGCAGACCTTTTTGCACTATATTTTTTAGGCGATAGCAAGATGGTAGAGCTCGGTCTATTGCCAGACACAGAGGCTTATAAGGCAGAGTACTACACCTATATGGCAAACGGCTTGATGACTCAGCTGACACGCATCATTCCTGGCAACAACATCGAGCAGGCACACATGAGAAACCGTCAGCTTATTGCTCGTTGGGTGCTGGAGAGGTCTAAAGAGGATAAGGCGGTTGAGCTTGTGGTAGAGAACGGCAAACACTACGTTCGCGTAAACGACTACGTTAAGCTC
>CAYFSY010000134.1:0-4855 GCA_964345905.1 uncultured Paludibacteraceae bacterium
TCAAGTGTAACCTCGTGGTCTAAATCTCCCATAAGTACTCCCTCAGCGATGAGTTTGTCGATTCCAGTTACATTAGGCTCATCATTATTGTTTTTGTTACAAGCTGTGAAACCTAGTACAATTGCGATAAGTGCAATTAAATTCAAATTAACTAATCTTTTCATTTTTTTCTTTAATAATTTTTTAATGTTATAATACTCTTTTTTATTAGAAATCGTATGTAAATCCAAGGCTTAGACACAACCCTTTTTTGTACTCACTAAGTACAACGTTGTCGTTACTGCCAGCAGTTTGGCGAACAAGTCTTGAAGTTGAATTTGTGATGTTAGAAACTTTTAGTTTTAGCGAAGCATGCTTGCCAAATTTTGCTGATGAAACGAAGTTCAACGTTGGCAATCCCTTCTCTATTACGTTATTGAAGCCTGTTGTACCGATTGTGTAAACTCTATCGCTAAAGTATCCAAATGTAACCGATTGTGTAAAACGATTTTTCTGTGTAGCATAGTGGTATGATAGGTCGAGGTTGCCGATGAAAGGCGAAGCACCTTCGAGCTGAGAGTTTTTGTCAGGAGTGTTTTCTATGTCTTTTAGAGCTACATTTGAGTAGATATAAGAGGCATTCAGTCCGACTGATAAGCGGTTTCCCAAAATATTATCAGAACCTTTTATCTCAAAGATGTTTTTTCTTACCTCAAGCTCAGCTCCGCCAACAATAGCGTATTTGCTGATGTTTCTGTACGTAAGGTAGCCACCTGCGTTGTTAGCCTCGATACGTGCGATCGGGTCTTTGATGTACTTGAAAAATCCTGTTACAGAGAGCAACTCCGATTGACTGATGTAGAAGTCCCACTTTAGATCTGCATTGTAGTTATCAGATGGCTTTAGGAGCGGATTACCTTGACTTTTGAAAGTGATATCTACATATTGGTATGGCGACATCTCTTTAGATTGTGGCAATGTATAAGTCTTGCTGAGTCCAAGTCTTAAAGCATGCTTTGGATTGATTTTATAAAGCAGGTTTACCATTGGCAAGATAAATGGCTTAGAAAAGCTCTTGCTGTCGTCCGCTACATTTCCACTATTTATATTATAGTTTATATTGATTGCAACATGGTCTAATCTAACCGCAGCCTCAGCAACCCATTTATCCGAGAACATGTAAGTAGCCTCAACAAACCCCGCATTGATAGATTTTTTACACTATAGCGACTATCTACTCTATTTGGTATATCAAAAACCTCATCTGATAGATTCTGCTGATTATAAGCATCATCAAGGTTTATTGACTCTATGTTTACAAACTTGCCTGCTGCTGCATTCATGGTATATTGATTCTCCTCAAATCTGTCATAAACAAATCTGCCGTTGTAGCCAAATCTGATGTGCGAACCATCTTCTCTAAACTTCTCTGGAAGAGAGTATTTTACAACCATTCTTGCATTCAAGTCGTTAACCTTTAGGTCTGTAAAGTTCCTAACCTGCTCACCCGAACCTGCCAGCAATCCATATTCTGTATCAGACCTTCTGTAGAAGTTATTTTCACGACGGTCTGGCTCAATGCTGCTAAGGAAGTTGTGAGAAAAGCCAAGGTTAAGTCTCCAAGATTTTGCTAAAGCAATCTCTGATGAGAGCTGATTTATCAGCAAAAGGCTCTCCTCTACTTGTTGTCTGCTTACTGCACCTTGATATTCATACTCAATTGGCTGAGCTGGACTGATAAACTTCTGCTTTTCTCCTACAAATTTACCATAATATGCCGATGAGTTGTGTATCATCATCACATTATAGCTGATAGTCAGCTTATTGGGTATAAGAAAGTTAAGGTTACCAAGTGCGATTTGCTTTATATCTTGTGTCTGCTTTTTACCCGAAAGGTCTTGCAGAATATCTCCTGTTGTATTAGTCTGAACACTACGCTCGAGAGTCGACGAAAAGTCTGAACTATGAGAAGCAAGAATATAGAAGCTGAGTGGATTTTTATTTTCTCCTACTAAAAACCTTTTACCTCCTGATATTTCGTAACCATGATTTACTGGCAAATTGTATTTGCTTGGATTCAAGCTGTTTGTAAAACCCCATTTGGTCTTGTAGTCTGCCCCCGGCTGTGCGCTATTTAGTCCACCAAAGTAATTGATACCATCTACATGCATAAAATCTCCTGAGAATACCGAGTTGCTGATTCCACCAGAAAGACCTACAGACAACTCATAATCTCCTATCAACTCCTTAGAGTCTATATCTATTACTGCACCGCCTACGTCTCCGTATTTTCTGCCTGAAAACACCTTGTCAATATCCACACTCTTTATCATATTGCTTTCGAAAAGATCAAGCGAGATATTTTTGTACTCTGGGTCGTCTGAAACTACTGGAAATCCGTTCAGAAGTGTGAGGTTGTATCTGTCGCCAAGTCCTCTGACGAATACGTTCTTTACACCATCTTGCTTAGAGACTCCCGAAACTTGTGCTACAGCCTGCTCTGCGTTGCCGATTCCTTTTCTAGACATCTCTGCAGCACCAACCGATTGAATAGCTCTGATGCTGTTTTTCTGCTCGAGCAGGAGTGTGTTTTCTTGCTCTCTATTATATTTAGCATAAGCCACAGCCTCGCCAAGCATCAAATCATCTGGTTCAAGCTCAAAGCTTATTATAGCCTCAAATTTGTCTTCCAAGACATCCTTTTGCAGTGTCTTATAAGAGAGATAAGAGGCCAAAAGGCTAACTTTGCCTTTTGCTACATTCTTTAGTTCGAAATTTCCATCTACATCGGTGTAGGTGCCATTGTCTGTACCTTCAATCATTACCGACGCGCCTACCAATGGTTCCTTAGTTTTTGCATCTAAAATTTGTCCTTTAATAACTCTCTTGCTTTGCTGTTTGTCTTGTTGTGCGTAAACTCCCGTATTAGCAACTACAAAAAACAGCAATAAACAGGCAATATGCCTCAAAACCCTTCTGTGATTTTTTCTTTTCATTTTTAAATAATCTATTTCTTAAAATTTACGGTGCAAAGGTCTTGGTTTTTTGTTACAATAACATTTCGAAAAGATTATTTTAATGTGAAGTCTGATTTTTGGGAGGTTGTTTAATTTTATTGAAAACAAAAAAAGAGACAAACATACACATGCCTGCCTCTTTTTATATAAATGTTTTTTATTTACTATTTGCTCTAAATATCAAAACTTCGCCTCGTGCATATCGCCTTTCTCTTGTAGAGCCTTGTGCATTGCAAAGCAGTTGTCGAGGTTCATAGGTGTCTGTCCCTGAGGTGCTTTTGCCAAGTAGTCGCGTAGCATCTGACGATAGTCTGGGTGTACACAATTCTCAATAATAACCTCAGCACGCTGGCGTGGAGATTTACCGCGAAGGTCTGCAATACCATACTCAGTAATGAGAATATTTACAGAGTGTTCGCTGTGGTCGATGTGCGATACGTAAGGTACGATAGCACTAATTTTGCCACCCTTTGCCACTGATGGACAAGTGTAGATAGAGACGTAGGCGTTGCGAGTGAAGTCGCCAGAACCGCCAAGTCCGTTCATCATCTTTGTGCCAAGCACGTGAGTTGAGTTTACGTTGCCAAAGATGTCTGCCTCCAGAGCGGTGTTGATAGTGATAAGACCAAGCCTACGCACCACTTCTGGATTATTTGAAAGCTCCTGAGGACGCAATACGATATGCTTTTTGAAGAACTCGATGTCTGCGAAAATCTCGTCCATCACACCACCTGAAACAGTCAGTGAGCAGCCGCTTGCATATCTTACCTTTCCTTTCTTAATCATCTCAATTACAGAGTCTTGTATAACCTCTGTGTACATCTCGAAAGGAGGAATATTTTCGTTCTGACCAAGCGAACCGAGCACAGCGTTTGCAATATTACCCACACCAGACTGTATTGGCAGAAACTCTTTTGGCAAGCGACCAGCTTTCAGTTCGCCTTCGAGGAACGCTGCCACGTTTGCACCAATCTTGGCGGTAACCTCGTCCACATCTGAGAATGGCTTGATTGTGTTTGGCACATTGGTTTTTACCACACCTACAATCTTTTTTGGGTCAACCTTGATAAACTCCGCACCAATTCTGTCGCTAACCTTTGAAATCTCTATTGGCTTGCGATAAGGTGGGTCTGCTGGTTCGTAGATGTCGTGCATTCCTCTCATAGAGGCTGTCATCGCTTCGTTTAACTCCACGATTATATAATCTGCCAAACGGCAGATAGTTGGGGCAATTCCCACGCCTCCTGTTGGGACAAACTCACCGTCATCGTTTAGGCTACAAGCCTCTACAATGGCAAATTTAGGTTTCGTCATAAATCCATAGCGAAGCTCTTGAGCTAAGTGCGAAAGGTGCATATCGAAGTACTCAAGCTCACCTGAGTTTATACCATTACGCATGTCGCCACTCGATTGGTAGGGTGTTCTGAACATCACAGCCTTAGCTCTTGCCAAAGCACCGTCCAGGGCATCGCCTGTAGAGGCTCCTGTGTAGATACCAATCTTAAACTCTTTTCCATCTGCGTGCATAGCCTCTGCTCTTTTAGCAATAGCCGTAGGCACCACGCTTGGTGCACCCGATGGGGTAAATCCGCTAAAGCCAACTATATCGCCATTTGAGATAAGCATAGCGGCTTCGTCGCCTGTCAAAATCTTATAATTCATAATCAATTATTTTATGTATTTTTTATTTATAATCCGAAAATTTCGATTGCAAAGTTACAAAAAATTAACGTATTAATCGAACTAAAACTTATTTTATAAAAAAACGGCTACAACTCCTACATTGCAACCGTAATTTTATTCTTGGTTCAAGATAACTTTAGAAAAGAATTATCTTTGTAAGTTATTTTGTATCAATG
>CAYFSY010000135.1:0-4832 GCA_964345905.1 uncultured Paludibacteraceae bacterium
TTATGTAACTTTGCTGAAAATTTTGAGGAAAAATCCTCTAAAGTTATCTTGAACCCTATTTTTTATGAAAAAATTAGTATCTTTGCAGTCTATATATTGTTAAATAAGTAAATTTTTAAAAGGAGAATTTTATGAAAAGATTATTTTTAGTAGCATTTATAGCACTTGGATTTGCTACAGTAGCGATGGCTCAACCTAGGGCTATTGGTGGTAGAGTTGGTTATGGAGTAGAATTTTCTTACCAGCACGGATTAGGCGATGCCAATATGATTGAACTTGATGCAGGTTTGCCTGGCTTCTATGGCTTTGAAGCAGCTGCTACTTACAACTGGATTTTCAATATCAGCGGTGGCTGGAATTGGTTTGCTGGCGTCGGAGGCGGAGTAGGTCTATATGACTTCAATGATCCTGCATTCTTTCTTGGTGCTGCTGGACGTATAGGAGTGGAGTACAATTTCCACTTCCCAATGCAACTCTCTGTTGATTGGCGTCCGCTTTTCGGTCCGAGGTTTGATAGCGGAGAGGTTGGATTCAACGAGTGGGGACTGTGGAGAGGAAGTTTTGGCTTTGGCGTCAGATATAACTTCTAAAACCCTAGAAAATCTCTAATACAAAAAAGCGACTTCAAGGTAAATTGAGGTCGCTTCTCTTTTTTTGTATAGGAAAGGTGTTTTATCCGATTTTCCAGAAATTCTCTTTGTAATCCTCTATCGAGCGTAGGATAACGTTGTGAGCCTCGTCCACATCGTAGATTCCCGTAAGCTCGGTTTTGCGAATATCGCTACCAGGGATATCTTTGTAGGTAGTGAAGTAGTGCTGAAGTCGCTCTATGACCTGAGGAGGCAAATCCATAATGCTTTTATATTTGCCGTAGATAGCGTCGTGGTTCATCACAGCGATGATTTTATCATCAGCCTCGTTGCTATCGAGCAGGCGGAAGCCACCTATCGGACAGCATTTTACCAAAAGGTCACCGTGTATAATATCTTTTTCCGTAAGTATGCAGACATCCACAGGGTCGCCGTCGCCAACGATGTCTGTGCGTCCTAAAGCCTTATTGCAGAGCTCTGCCACCTGCTTGCCAGAGTATGTCTGTGGGATAAAGCCATAGAGTGCAGGCACCACGTTTGAATACTTCTGAGGGCGGTCGATAGAGAGGTAGCCACTCTCCTTGTCCACCTCGTACTTTACGGTGTCGGTTGGCACTATCTCCACGGAAGCTGGTACGAGTTCGGGATCCTTGTCGCCAATGCTGACCTCGTGCCAAGGGTGTGATTTGTATTGTCTATACCTAAGTTCTCTCATTTTTTATTTTTTTGTAAAACGATTATTTCTTTGTTGGGTTGCTTGAGGTTGATGGCTTGCCTATAGCATCGCGCATAGCGGTGTCTGCTTCAATGTTTTTCATTCTGTAGTAATCCATCACTCCGAGATTACCCTCTCTGAAAGCCTCTGCCATAGCCAGCGGTACTTGTGCTTCTGCCTCTATCACCTTCGCCTTCATCTCTTGTGCTTTCGCCTTCATCTCCTGCTCGAGAGCAATAGCCATTGCGCGTCTCTCCTCAGCACGTGCCTGAGCAATGTTTTTATCTGCCTCAGCTTGGTCCATTTGCAGGGTTGCACCGATGTTTTTACCAACATCTACGTCTGCAATATCAATGGAAAGAATCTCAAAAGCTGTTCCTGCATCTAAGCCTTTTTTAAGTACAAGTTTAGAGATAGAATCAGGGTTTTCGAGCACCTGCTTGTGCGTGTCAGACGAGCCAATTGATGATACAATACCCTCACCTACACGAGCTAAAATAGTCTCCTCGCCAGCACCACCAACGAGTTGGCGGATGTTTGCACGAACAGTTACACGAGCCTTTGCCAAAAGCTGAATACCGTCCTTTGCTACTGAGGTAACTATCGGTGTGTCAATCACTTTTGGGTTAACTGACATCTGCACTGCATCTAAAACGTTACGTCCTGCAAGGTCTATGGCTGTTGCCATTTTGAATGTCAAATCTATATTTGCCTTTGAGGCAGAAACCAAAGCGTGAACCACCTGCTCCACGTGTCCGCCAGCAAGGTAGTGAGCCTCGAGGTCGTCTCTTTTTACCTCAAGCAAACCCGCCTTGTGAGCCTCAATCATCGCATTTACAATCACAGGTGCAGGCACCTTTCTGAGCCTCATCAGGAAAAGTTGTACCAACGAGATATTTACACCGGCAGCCTTGGCGTTTATCCAAAGCAATACAGGCACAAAGTAGAAAAAAATCACCAGCAGCACTATCGCCGCTACTATTCCACCAAATACTAATAATTCCATCGTTATAAATTTGTTTTTTTTATTAATTATCTAAAAAAATCACGCTATTGTGCGAACTAGAATCTCTTGTTTGTCCACAGAAATTACCTCTATAGCCGTTCCTGCATCTACCATTCCCTCTACTGACTTTACCTCGACTGTCTTACCGTCGAAGTTCGCATTGCCGATAGGAGCAAGGCGTGATGTAGCTACTCCGCGTTGTCCAACAGTGGCAAAGTTCTCTTTTGCCTCTACGGTGCCGTCAATCTCCGCTTTCAGCGAGGTTTTGTCCATCACTCCCACCTTTATAAAGGCGTAGATAGCGGGTATCAGCAGTGCAAGCATTATGAATGTGGTAATCCAACCAGCTCGGGTGCCGAATTGCGAGAACGCAACCCACGATGCCGCTGCCATAAAGGCAACTCCGATAATGCCAACAAGCGTAGTGCCGGGAAGTAGAAAAATCTCTGCCAAGATAAGCGATATGCCGATAGCGGCGAATACTATAATGATAGTCAAATACATAGATTAGTTATTTTTATAAATAGATGATATTTCTCGCAAAGTTAGAAAAATTATTTTGAATTTACTACATAATGCTATATATAAAAGCAAAATTTTACATTTTCTCAACAATATCCTTTACCACTAATCCCGCTATGGTAAAGCCAAATATGGCAGTTACGTGTGCCATAGTACCGTTGATTTGTGCTTTGCGAGGCAAGCCTGCGGGTTGGTTTTCAAGCTCCTCTACTGGCATATATCCCTTGTTTTCAAGCACTTCGGGGGAATATACGCACAAGAACTTCTTTGACGGCATAAGTTTTTGTTGCCTCATACGCTTGCGAATGATAGAGCCAAATGGACAACCGCTGACCTTCCAAAACTCCGCTACGCGAATCTTAGTGGGGTCTATCTTCAGAGCACTACCCATAGAGGAGAAGAGCGAAGCACGGCTACGAGTAGCCTCTATGATGAGTAGAATTTTGTCCTTTAGGCTGTCGATGCAGTCGATGACGTAGTCGTACTCGTCGAGGTTGAATTCAGATTTAGTCTGCTCGTTATAGAGCTTATGGATAGCGGTAATCTCTGCCTGCGGGTTGATTTGTAGCAGCCGCTCACGCAAGACATCGACTTTAACCTCCCCAATGGTAGATTGTAGTGCAGTGATTTGGCGGTTGAGGTTGCTTGGGGCGACGGTGTCGAAGTCCACAAGAGTGAGATGCTCTATGCCGCTTCTGACAAGGCTTTCGGCACACCAGCCGCCTACGCCACCCACACCAAAGAGTATCACACGCTTCTTTGCTATCTCCCAGACCGCCTCCTCGCCGAGCAGTAGCTCTGTGCGTTGCCTAAAACTTTTATCCATACTCTATTTCGTTTGAATTTTGTGGTGCAAAGTTAGTGAAAAATCGTTGAATGCGTAAAAGCAAATCATCATTCATCCCTACAGATTTGTCAAAACTAAACATAAAACCACAAAAACACGCAATTCTTTGAACCATAAATATTTATCTCGACATACATTAAAGCCGTATAGGCAAAGACCAATAAATAATTTCAATAAAGTGGTTGCTAAAATCTATTTGGTTTATATTGATAAAAGTATTAACTTTGCATTGTAGAAAAATAAAATCATTAACAAATAAATTAAAATAAAGGAAAAGTATGGAAAATTTGGAAAGAACAGAAAATGTAACAGTAATGCCTCGCATAGGCGACAAGGCACCTTCGTTTAAGGCAGTAACAACTCAAGGCGATATAAACTTCCCACAAGATTACGAAGGCAAATGGGTTATACTATTTAGCCACCCAGCGGATTTTACTCCAGTGTGCACATCTGAGTTCATGACTTTTGCTACCATGCAAAAGGAGTTCGACGAGCTGAACACACAGTTGGTAGGGCTCTCGGTGGACGGACTCTATAGCCACATCGCTTGGCTCCGCACTATCAAAGAGAAAATCGAGTATAAGGGGATGAAAAACGTAGAGGTTACCTTCCCGCTGATAGAGGATATCACGATGAACGTAGCTAAGAAATATGGAATGATTCAGCCAAACGAGAATGCTACTCAGGCAGTTCGCGCGGTGTTCTTCATCGACCCGAAGGGAATTATTCGCACAATTATCTACTACCCACTATCACTCGGACGTAACTTCAACGAGCTAAAGCGTGTACTTATCGGCTTACAGACCGCAGATGCATACGGCGTAGCACTGCCAGCAGACTGGCATCCAGGCGACGACGTGATAGTACCGACAGCTGGTTCGTGTGGCGTGGCACAAGAGCGCATGGAGAGCACAGATGCAGACCAAACTTGCTACGACTGGTTCTTCTGCACAAAGAAATTACCAAAAGAGAAGGTTGATGCTTTAAGAAAAAAATAGTTAGTGAATTGTTATTATTGTTAAAAAAGGGAGAGGACATTCTGCAGAAAGAGTGTCCTCTTTTTTATTAATTTAGAAATGTAGGAATTGAGAAATTGTTTTAGGTTCAAGATAACTTTAGAAAAGAATTATCTTTGTAAGTTATTTTGTATCA
>CAYFSY010000136.1:0-4813 GCA_964345905.1 uncultured Paludibacteraceae bacterium
CTGATGAGCCTCTCGATTTCCTCCACCACTTGTTCTGCCTCAGTGCGGTCTGTAAAGCAGCTCCACACCCTGATTCTGTCGCCTTTTGGCAGCCTCGAAAAGACTTTTTTGGGAATCTGGAAGCGGTTTTTTTCAATCAGCGAGTTTGCCGCATCTACGATTGTCTGCGTCGAGCGGTAGTTCTCCTCGAGCTTAAATATCTTTGCTCCCTTAAATTCGCGCTGGAAGTGCAAGATGTTGTCGATATTTGCTCCGCGGAAAGAGTAGATGCTCTGAGCGTCGTCGCCCACCACGGCGATACGCTGATGCTTTGCCGCAAGTAGCGATATGATGCGGTGTTGAGCGATGTTTGTATCCTGATACTCATCTACCAAGATAAACGCAAAACGCTGTTGGTATTTCTCTAAAATCTCAGGGTTAGTTTTTAGCAGATGGTATGTGTAGAGCAGGATGTCCTCGACGTCAAAGAGGTTTGCCGGCTTGATCCTGCTGACGTATTGTTCGTAGATGTCGATAAAATGCGGCTTGCCAGAGTGGTGGTCTGTGCCCATATACTCCACGTTTTTGCGGTAAACATCGGGTGTGATGAGGTTGTTTTTCATCATCGAGATGCGGTTGTAGATAGCCGTTGGGTTATAGACCTTTTCGTCGAGCTTCATCTCTTTGATGATAGACTTCAGCACTCCCTTGCTCTCCTGCACGTCGTAAACGATAGGGTCTGGCAGGAATCCGATGTGCTCTACCTCGGTGCGAAGTATTCTGAGGAAAATCGAGTGGAAGGTGCCTGTCCAAAGGTATTTGGCAAACTTTTCGCCCACGAGCTGTTTGATGCGGTCTTTCATCTCGGCGGCTGCCTTGTTTGTAAAGGTCAGTGCCAAGATGCTGCTGGCAGGCAAGCCCTGTGCGATAAGGTAGGCGACTTTGTAGGTAAGCACCCGCGTTTTGCCCGAACCCGCTCCGGCAACTATTACCGAGGCACCATCGCAATACTCCACCGCCGCCAATTGGCTGGGGTTTAGAACATCTTTCAAGCTATCTCTATCGAACTTCATTCTTAAAATTTCCCTATGCTAAATTCCTATTTTTCTTTTTGCTAAAAATCTTTTTTCAAACAATTATTTTAGAAATATCTTGTACCAAAATTCTATCCACGTTGAGTTGCTTCAGATAGTGCTGAATGTCCCACAGCTGGCGTTCGTCGATTACCATCTGAATGATGATTTTATTTTTGTTGAAAGTAGAGAGAATCAGCATATTTTCGTCAATCATTCCGAGCGACTCGGCAACGCGGTTTTTGTACTGCTCGTCGCACATAAACTCCACCTTAATCTTGCTCTGAGCCTTAATGACGGACTCCACGCGGAAAATAAATTCATCTACAAAGACTGCTCGCTTCTCCTTTCTGATAGATGGATTGATAACGACAGCAAGCTTTGTCTCAGAGATCTGCTCGGCAGCCACATATTGCTTGGTAGAGACGCGAGAATTGATATCAACAAAGAAGTCTGCAAGCCCCATATCTACTATGTTTCGTGGGTTTTTGTCCTCCAAGATGTTTACGCTACGAATCTTTTGCCCCTTCATAAACTTACGAACCGTGTTTGGTGTGTTTGTGGCTATCACAGACGAGAGGAACATTTTGACGTTCTTGTATTTCATCGAATAGGGGATAAAGACAGAGAGCGCCGAGCTGGTGTTTTCGAAGGTGTAGAGCACCTCGAAATCCTTTTCATATTCGTCGAGAATGTGTGTCTCGATAATGGCTATATCCTGCATCCCCACGTCGAACGAGCTTAAAATCTGCTGGTTGCTCATAAACTTTACCTCCGCGGGGAATCTCTGAGCCAAGAGGGTCTCTGTAAGCGAGGTGTCGAAGTTTATGTCGAGCCCCGCCTCTATCAGGGTTTTGCTGATGAGATTTACCGCTGGCGATTCGTTTGAAATTGCTATTCTTAACATACTTTACTCCTTTTTGTGTTCTTTAACGTTTGCTTTCAGTGCGTCTGAAATCATCTTTTTCAGCTCGATGACCTGTTGTTGAGTGGCGTTTCGCTTCTCAGGCTTAAAGAGGTTGCCGTATTTTAGGTTCACGAGTTTGAGCTTGTCGAGCTTCAGTCCGCCTGTTTTTGACGACTTCAGGTCAACTCCGATTTTTATTGGTGTGATGGTCTCTACGTTGATTTTGTAGTTTTGCGAAAGGTTATAGACTCCCTGCATTACCACTTGGTATTTGTCCATTGCAAGCAGGAACGGGAATAGCTCTACCTCGTCTCTGAACACCGTCAGCTCCACCGATAGCGAATCCACCACGTTTTTGGTTTTCTTTTTGAACTTCAGCATTTTAGCCAGTTGGTCGAATGTCTCGCTATCGAGCAGCACGAGCTCTTTACCGTCGATTGCTGCCGCTCCGCGAAGGGTAGAGTACTTGATGTCGTAGTTGGACTTCAGGTAGGTTTCGGCTGCGAGGTGGAATTCGCCCTTGCCCTGGAAGTACTTCAGCATCGGCACAATGGTGTCGATTTGCGGCACCATGGCGATGAGCTTGTCGATGTCGATGTCGAGCAGGTGGAAGTCGATGCCCGCAAAGAGGTGGTTTTTACGCTCCGAGCGGTATAGTGCGGTCAGCTGCATCTCTGCTGCCTCGCAAGTGAAACCCATCTGTTCGAGTATCAATACTCCGTCTTTTATCATCAGCTTTCCGCCGAGGTCGTAGATGTCTGTGTTTGATACTCTGCCGTGTGTAACCTTGGTGTTGAGCAGTAAATCGACGTTCCAAGGCACCATAAATGGGTCTTTTGTGCCATCTTTTGGTGCTTCCTCCAAAGCGGCTTTTTGCGTAGAATCCTTTGCTCCAAACCCGCTTACCAAGTCCATTATCTCGTTTACATCTACCTTGTCTGATAGCAGGTTGAGCTCTGCTATGAGTATATTTTCGTCTTTCAGATACTCCTCGATGTTGCTGACTATGCCCGAGAGGTTGACATCTGAATTTTGTAGAACTATGCGGCTTTGGTTGATTTTCAGCTGGTCTGGCGTGAGGTCGAAGTCGAGGGTTGGCACCTTTGGCGGGGTTTTCATAAGCCCCGTTTTGATGTTTATTCCTGCTATTTTAGCACTCAGATTTGGCGAGAATTGCGACATAACGTTCTCTGCCTTAGCGTCATAGGTCATGTTTCCGCCAAGCGAAACCCTATCGGTAGCTATAGCCATATCTTTGCCGTAGTTTGCCGAGAGTTTTGGCGAAAGTAGGTTTATGGCAAAGGTTGTCAAATCCTTGTTTTTCACGCTTGGGGTCATGTAAACCTCTCCCTTAGGACTCTCTACATTTGCCAAAATTGTATCCATCGAGACCTCAAGCCTGCTCAAATCGTAGTCGCAACGCACCTTCAGCGGCTCTTTAGAGTCTGAAATGTCTGACAAACCGATATTCATCTTTGGCGAAAGCAATTTGGCTTTCAGTGTGCCAACAAGCTCAAAATCAGCCTTTTCTGCCTCAGAAACCTCTACTGCGATTAGCTCTGAGAATTTTGTATTCTTTGGGTTTTTCGTAGGAAGCTCGAGCCTGAGGTTTGCCTTTGGTAGAGATATTTTTGTAGAGTCGCCGTAAGAGAAGTCCACATCTTTTGCCACCATAGTGCCGTTAGCTTTTATTTTCTTTAGGCAAAAGTTGCTGATGTCGTCTATCGTAAATTTAGCGTTGAGGCTTGTGTTGCCCGAGCCGTCGAGCTTTATACTGTCAGGGAAAAAGCCTTTGAAATCTCTGAACTTGAGCTGTCCGTCGAGCTTTAGCGAACAGAGCATTTTTCCCATCAAGTCGTCGATGTCTCCATTGACTGTGATTTTTGAACTGCCTGTTTGTAGCTTTACGTTGTTTAAGTGTAGCTTCGAGAGTTCTCCCTCTGTGAGCCGTATCTCTGCTCCAACTTCGCCGTTGATGTTTTTTAGCTGAATAGGCAATCCATTTTGGCTATACTGCCCGTTTGCTACCTGAATTTTAGCCAACACCTGAGGCATTACAGAGTCCGAGAGTTCGCCTGTTACATCTGCATCGAGTCCCGCCTTGCCGTTGATAGTCATGCCGTCGAGCATCTTGTTTACACTTGGTGGCAATAGAGCCAAGACCTCCTCTATCTTTAGGTCGTTGCTCTTTAGGTTTAGGTTCAGCTTTATCGGCTCAGAGGGTTTTGACACCGTGCCCTCTATATTGATTTTATTTCCTGCATACTCCAAATAGCTTTTTCTGAAAAGTTCTACCTGCATTGCCTCTAAGTCTGCTTTGAATGGCGATTTCAGGCGAAGGTTTTGGTTCTTTACAAACTCCTCTTTGTCCGATTTTAGATATAGCTCTGAAACATTGAGGTCGAGGTCGCCCTCTGCTATGTCGGCAAGTTTTTTGCCCTTTAGGTTTAGCGTAAGTTTTGGTGCATGCACATCGAGCTTTGCCGAATCCATCGCAAAAGCGAGGTTCTCTGCCACAAGCTTCAGGTCTGCCTTGCCGTCACTCTTTACCACTTCCCCCACTACTCCCAAGTCGAGCTTGCTTACCTTTGCCAGCATTCCGCTCTTTTGGTCGATGTAGCTTGCTCTGATATTTTCTACCGAAAGCTTGTCGAGGTTGATGTAGTCAAACGGCATCTTAAACTCTGTGGTATCCACCTTTGTGGTGTCTGTTTGGAAAATATCGAAGTTAGTTTCGCCTTTGGCGTTAGTAAATAGGTTTACCTGTCCGTTTCTGAGCGATAGGTCAGAGACAATCAGTTCGTTGTCGAAAAGTAGCCTCATCGGGTTTACAGAGGCAAAGAGGCTCTCTGCC
>CAYFSY010000137.1:0-2778 GCA_964345905.1 uncultured Paludibacteraceae bacterium
ACCGCGGTGGATATAGCCAAAGTTTGGGTCAACCTTCTTTATTATCTCTCCGTCTAGCGACGTTCTAAGGTGCAGAACGCCGTGAGTAGCAGGGTGCTGAGGTCCGAAGTTGATAACGTAGTCGTCTTTCTCAAACACTGACTCTTTCTCTTTGCCCAAATCATTTGGGTCGAGAATTGGATAGTACTCCATAATATCCAAATCCTCATTCTCGAGCGGAACTGGGTTTACAAGCGGACTGCTATCGTAGTCTTTACGAAGCGGATAGCCACGCCAATCTTGTCTGAGGAATATGCGACGCATATCTTTATTGCCCACAAAACGGATACCAAAGAAGTCGTGAACCTCACGCTCGTACCAGCGAGCAGAATCCCACAGATCGATTGCTGTCTCAAACTTTGGGTCGGCATAGTCTGTAGTTCTGGCTTCTACGAAAAGCACTACGCTCATCTCTCTGCTTGGCGATAGGTTGTAGATTACTCCGAGTGAATCGGTGTAGTCCATACCGATAATATCGCGAAGGAAGTCAAAACTCAATATATCATTATTTCGTAGGGTCTCAAGCGATTTTCTGAGTTGCTCTTTTTCTACCACAACCTTTACAAAATTCTCCTTTTCTGTAACCTCTACGCTTGGAATCTGTCCTAAAAGTCTTTCTAAATTGCTATTCATATCTCCCTAAAATTATTTAGTTGATTTAACACTTTCATTGAGAACTACTTTTGGCTCTTTTGGCAGAGAGAAAAAGTTCTGTACCTTAATCTTGCGACTAAGCTGCATCATTCCGTAGATGATAGCATCTGGACGCGGAGGACAGCCCGGTATATAGACGTCCACAGGGATAATTTGGTCGATACCCATTACCGTGTGGTACGACTTTTTGAACGGACCGCCTGAGATGGCGCAACTGCCCGCTGCTATTACATACTTTGGCTCTGCCATCTGGTCGTAGAGGCGTTTGAGCACAGGTGCCATCTTGTGAACAATCGTGCCGAAACAGAACACTACGTCTGCCTGACGTGGCGAGTTACGCGTAACCTCCCAACCGAAACGAGCAAAGTCGTAACGTGCTGCTCCAAGGCTCATAAACTCAATACCACAGCAAGATGTGGCAAACGTCAGGGGCCAAACCGAGTTACTACGACCCCAATTTATCAGGTCGCTTATCTTGCCTACTGCCACGTTTACGCCGTTCTCTTGCAACTGCTTTACATAGACATCAAGGTATTCATTGTCCTTGAAGTCGGCAGTGGTCATATTCTTAATTTTAATGTCTTTTACTTCCATTCCAAATCCCCCTTTCTCCATGCGTAAATTAGACCAAGTGCAAGGATAAAGATAAAGAACAGAGCTAAGATAAGCCCGTCCACTCCTATTCCTGCGTAAATTGTTGCCCAAGGGAACAACATAATGGCTTCAACCTCGAAAACCAAAAATAAGATGGCAATCAGGTAGTAGCCGACTCTGAACTGCACCCACGACTTTCCACGTGTGGGAATACCGCTCTCGTATGGCTCGCCTTTAACTGCGTTGTAGGATTTTGGCGAAATCAAATATGCTATCAGCATAGCCGCCACAACCATCAACACCGCAGTAACTACCACTACTAAAAATAATGCTGAGTTACTCATAAAACACTTATTATTTTATTATAAATTATTCTCATCTTTTATACAATTTCCTGAGTGTCAGGAGTTTTAGTGTTCGCTTTAGGGTTGAAAAAAGAGCCTTTTTACGAACAATTTGCAAAGATAGTAAATTTTCCGTGAACTTAGCAAAATAAAAAACCTCTTTTGCTCTAAGTGTATCTGTAATGTGTTAGTTTGCAGTGTGTTATAATGGGTTAAAAATATCTATATGAAATTATCTAAAATTTCCAAATCTTAATTCATTTTGTCAATAATATAATTAATAATTTCTTTGTCGAAAATAATTAGTATCTTTGCAGTTCGTTTCAGATGGAGTAAATTTATATTTGGCTCTTTTTTCGAGAAAAAAATAATAAAAACACAAAAATAGTAACATAATTATGGATTTTAGTTTATCAAAAACTGAGGAGCTTTTTCTGCAGATGATCAGAGAGTTTGCAGAGAAGGAGGTAAAACCTTTGGCTGCCGAGATCGACGAGCAGGAGAGATTCCCAATCGAGACTGTTAAGAAAATGGCAGCAATCGGTCTTATGGGTATTCCTGTGCCTGTAGAGTACGGCGGTGCGGGTGGCACAAACCTTATGTACGGCTTGGCTGTAGAGGAGCTTTCCAGAGTGTGTGGCACTACAGGCGTGGTGCTTTCTGCACACCAGTCGCTCTGCGTGGCGCCTATCTTAGAGAACGGCACAGAGGAGCAGAAGCAGAAGTATCTGCCTAAGCTTGCCTCAGGCGAGTGGATTGGAGCTTTCGGTCTTACCGAGCCAAACGCAGGTACAGACGCCGCTATGCAGCAGACAATGGCTGTGCTCGACGGCGACGAGTATGTGCTAAACGGCACCAAGATTTTTATCACAAACGCTGAGTATGCACACGTTTACATTATCTTTGCCATGACAGACAAGTCGCTTGGCAACAAGGGTATCTCGGCTTTCATAGTAGAGAAGGGCACACCAGGCTTCGAGATTGGCAAGAAAGAGAAAAAGCTCGGCATCCGCGGTTCGGCAACAGCAGAGCTTGTCTTTACAGACTGCCGCATACCAAAGGAGAACCTGCTCGGACAGGTTGGTAAAGGCTTCGGTATCGCTATGAAAACTCTCGACGGCGGACGTATCGGTATCGCTGCTCAGGC
>CAYFSY010000137.1:2788-4782 GCA_964345905.1 uncultured Paludibacteraceae bacterium
CAGGCTCTAGGCATTGCACAGGGAGCTATGGACGAGACAGTGAAGTACACCAAAGAGCGCAAGCAGTTTGGTCGTAGCATATCGCAGTTTCAAAACACACAGTTCCAGATGGCAGACATGGAGACTAAGGTTCAGGCATCTCGTCTGCTTGTTCGCAAGGCACACTACCTCAAAGACCACGGACTTCCTTACTCTACCGACGCTGCTATGGCGAAGCTCTTTGCTGCAGAGACAGCTATGGAGGTTACCACCAAGGCGGTTCAGTTCCACGGTGGCTACGGCTACACTCGCGACTATCCTGTAGAGCGTATGATGCGTGATGCTAAAATTACCGAGATTTACGAAGGCACTTCGGAGGTTCAGAGAATGGTAATTGCAGGTAAATTATTCAAATAAGAAAGAGAGAAGTTTATTAAACATTTTAAGCAGAAAAAATTAGACAATATGAATATAATAGTTTGTATAAAGCAGGTGCCTGACACTACCGAAGTGAAAATCAATCCAAAGACAGGCACGCTTATGAGAGAGGGTGTTCCAAGCATTATGAACCCCGACGACAAGGGCGGACTGGAGTTTGCCTTGCAGCTAAAAGATAAATACAACGCACACGTTACGGTCATCACAATGGGACTGCCTCAGGCAGAGGATGTCCTGCGCGAGGCTTTGGCGATGGGTGTAGATAGAGCCATCTTGCTTACCGACCGCAAGCTCGGCGGTGCAGACACTTTGGCTACATCGAACTCTATTGCAGGTGCGTTGCGTACTATGGACTACGACCTCGTCATCACTGGTCGTCAGGCTATCGACGGCGACACCGCTCAGGTAGGACCACAGATTGCCGAGCACCTCGATATTCAACAGGTTTCGTATCTCGAGCACCTCGAGTTCGACGGGAAAAAGACATTTACTATCAAGAAACAGACTGAGGAGGGCTACCAGATGTTACAGATGGACGCTCCTTGCCTTGTTACTGTATTGGCTTCTGCCGTAAAGCCTCGCTATATGCACGTTAGAGGCATTGTAGAGGCTTACCAGAAAGAGGTAGAGGTGTGGGGAGCAGACAAAATCAACGTTGCCGACGAGAAAATCGGTAAGGCTGGCTCGCCTACAAGTGTGGCAAAAGCGTTCCCAAAGAGCGTGAAGCCTGCTGGCTCGCTTTTCGAAGGCACCCCAGAGGAGGCTGTAGAGCTGATTATTTCAAAACTTAAAGAACAACACATTATTTAACCCTAAAAAAGAGAGAAAGATATGGATATTACACAATATAAAGATGTTTATGTTTTTGCAGAACAGCGCTGTGGCGTAGTGCAAAAGGTATCGCTCGAACTTCTCGGCAAGGCTCGCGAGTTGGCTGACGCTTTGAACGAAAAGGTGGTGGCTGTGCTTTTGGGTAAAGGTATCGAAGGCAAGGCTCAGGAGCTGATTCAGGCTGGTGCCGACAGGGTTTTGGTGGTGGATAGCGATGTTCTGAAGGATTATCTGACCGAGCCTTACGCTCAGGCTTTCAACCATATTATCACAGAGAGAAAGCCAAATATTCTGCTTTTCGGTGCTACTACTATCGGTCGCGACCTCGGACCAAGAGTTTGGGCTCGCGACAATACCGGGCTGGCAGCCGCCTGCACCAAGCTCGAAGACGGAGAAAACGGCGCGTTTATGATGACTCGTCCTGCCTTCGGCGGCAACCTTATGGCTACAATCCTCTGTAAAGACCACCGTCCGCAGATGGCTACAGTTCGTCCTGGCGTTATGCAACGCTTGGAGGATACTACCGAAAGAGAAGGCGAGGTGGAGAAGGTAGAGGTTAAGTTCGACATGGAGAAAATCGGTCGTGTACGTTTGTTAGAGAGCGTAGTAAACCCAAAGACCACAAAGGATATTTCGGAGGCTTCGGTGCTCATCTCTGGCGGTCGTGGCGTGTGCAAGCACGGTTGCGGTAAGCTCAGAGAACTTGCCGACGAGCTCAACGGCGAGGTTTCGGCTTCGCGTGCTAT
>CAYFSY010000138.1:0-4709 GCA_964345905.1 uncultured Paludibacteraceae bacterium
TTTGAAGAAAAGAAAGTAAGGTCGGGGTTTGGGGCGGATAGCCCCATCCTGCTGGCATAGCAAACGATATTGGAACTATAGGTTTGTGATAAATCCCTCAAAGGGGTTGCACTACAACCGTCGGTTTCAACCGACGGCAATAGACCTTAGGATGCTGGCAGACACGCAAGTCTGCCACTACAGGTATTGGTTCAAGAAGTTATTTAGTCAAAAATTTATCGGACACTAATAATTTAATAGGGAGGAGAAAAGCTATCTATTATCTAAAGTATAAATAAAAGAGGACTCAAAGCGGTTTGCCTTGAGTCCTCTTTTCAATATTCAAAATTACAAATTATCTTAAGAATGAAACTGTGAATTCCACTCTGCGGTTTACTTTGCGTCCAGCAGCAGTTTTGTTGTCTGCCACAGGTTTGCTTTCACCGAAGCCTTCGCTAGTCATACGATCCTCAGCTACGCCTTTGCTTACAAGGTAAGCCTTCACAGCAGCAGCGCGATCTTCAGATAACTTTTGGTTGAAGTCGTCGTTACCTTGGCTATCGGTGTGTCCTGCTATGTGTAGCAAGAAGTCTGGGTTCTCTTCCATTACTTTAGCTACATTGTTCAGGATAGGATAAGACACAGGTTTGATAGTAGACTTGCCAGTTTCGAACTGGATGCCTTGTAGTGCCTGCTTGAATAGGCGCTTAACATCCTCTTTCAGTTCTGGACAGCCGTCGTTGCTCTTAACGCCTGCTAGCTCAGGACAGCGGTCTAAGTAGTCTGGAATACCATCGCCATCTTTGTCTTTCGGACAGCCGTGTTCGTCAACCTTACCGTAAGCCTCCTTAGGAGTATTTGGACATTTGTCTAAATAGTCAGCCACGCCGTCGCCGTCTGTATCTTTCGGACAACCGTTTGCATCAACTTCTACACCCTTAGGAGTGTTTGGACACTTGTCTTTGTCGTCGGCAACACCATCACCGTCTGAATCTACAGGACAGCCGTGTTCGTCAACCTTGATTCCCTTAGGAGTGTTTGGACACTTGTCTAAGTAGTCTGCTACACCGTCACCGTCTGAATCTACAGGACAGCCATTTTCGTCAACCACTACTCCCTCTGGAGTATCTGGACAAATGTCTTTGTCGTCAGTAATGCCGTCGCCATCGCTATCCATAGGACAACCCTTTTCGTCGACCTTGATTCCCTCTGGAGTATTTGGACATTGGTCGTAGCAGTTGTGAACTCCGTCTTTGTCGTCGTCGAGATCGCAACCATTTTCGTCTACAAACTCCTTGCGTTTTACCTCAGGACACATCATGCGTAGGTGTTCGATGTCGGTATCAGGACAAAGGTCATACTTATCTTTTATGCCGTATCTGTCTTTGTCTTTGCTACGTCCGAAGTTGAAGGTCATACCAGCCTGTAGGTTTACCATTGGGGTTTTATATGGTGCAGTATATCTACGGTCTTCATTTGTGATTTTTGCCCAATGAAGTGGAATATAGTCAGCAACAATAAATGTATTTACTGGTCCCATACGGAGATTCAATCCTAAACCAATATTATTCCAACGACTATTTACAAACGAATAGCTCAGATAAGCCTTAAACCACTCTGCAGGACGGAAGTTTGCTGCTAAAGTAACCTCTTCGAATATCTGACGACAACTAAACTTTGTATGCGACAGCACTCCAAAGCTAATTTTATTCTCCAAGATTCCGTATTCTACACCTACATTCAGATTTGCCATAAGCATCTGTGTGTAGCCTCTACCCATAGGGTTAGCTTTCACTCCAAACGCATTTATAAAGTCTTCGCCCATCTGATTGAAGTCGATGGAGTCTCCGTAGTTGTAGTTGATACCTGTAAATACAGTATCGCCTTTTATAGAGCCTTGGTATAGGTTTTTATTCCAGCGGATAAAAGAGAGGTCTGTAACCGCAGCAGAGATAGTAAGCGGTTCGATTGGTTTGAATGTAGCACCAAAGTCGATGCCAGCACCGTAGCCAGAAGGTTTTAGCCACTCTGTCCAGTTAGCTTTGTACTCACGTTTCAGAGTTGCTGTTGATAAATCTATGTTACCATCTTCATTGGTTTTAAAATCAAGTGGTAGCGAACCGTATAGCTCTGCATCCGCACTTGCATTCCATTCATCTTTTGAGGCGTCTAGTCTCAGGTTTTTTACATTTGAGTAAATGCTGGCATAACCCATCAGAAACTTTAAGCGTCCGCCCACAGTCCACTTTTCGTTGATAGGATGCATGTAGCCAACCCCTATTTCGCTGTATAAGGCTGCATTAGCTCCAAGTCTTTTAAAGTCGAAGTTGTTTGCTCCAAACTCATTTTCTGTGCCGTATATAGCGAGTCTAAACACATCTTTTGGTAAAAAAACTCCACCATTACCTTTCAGAGACGCATCGAACGTAAAATATCCATCGTTCTTTGTCTTAAATCCGAAGTTAAGTAACTTTAAGTTTAGTCCAATTTCCATTGCTGTTACCCGACGGAATCTGCTAAAAAGCTTATCTACACTCTCTCCTGCAGAAAATGGAGTGAGTAGTCTTCCGTTTTTGATAAACAGACCATCTTTTAACATCAGAGAGTTGTTGCCTGCAGCTACATAAAAACTTGGTAGAATGATAAAGTCTAAATAACTATCACAATTTGGCATAAATGCAGGGTTCATATCGCTACGCGTCGGTATTTCTTCCATGAAATAGAAGGTATTTGTCTGCGCAAAACCCACATTTATAGAAAGCATAATTGCTATCAAAGAAATATATAAATGTTTTAATTTCATATCTTTATTATGTATTTTAGGTTAAATAAAACTAATAAACTTACTTTTTATTCTTTTGTGGATCAACTGTATACGTGCCATTGGCAAACAGACTCGCTTTAATCTTCAGATAGTCTGTCAGACGAGCATTTATCATAGCGTTTGAGTCGTATCCCTTAGCGGTTACTTTGAGTACTATCATTTTAGTCTCTAAGATATTCTTGATATCACCCTCTTCGAAGTTTAGAGTAAGAATTCCTTTCCAAGGCTCTGTAGTAAATCCTTGAGCGTCAACCTTTGGCGCACTAATTTTGAATCCCTCTTTTCTGTAAAGTTCGTGTCCTAGTGAATCAAGGCAGATTGCATCTGCTATACCTTGTATTGGTAGAGCGTTTTCGCAGTCGAGATTTATGTGGAGCACATTCAGAACAAACTCCTCTGGACGGTTGATTACAACATCAAGTTTGTCGTCGAGTACAATTGTATCGTAGTGGATATACTCGCTGGTTGGGTCGAATGTAAACGGTAGCTTTACATCTACGTACATATTTGTATATATAGGTAGTTTAGCAAAGTGCTTTGCGTATACTCCACCTTGATTAACCTTTTGGTTGTCAACCTTCAGTCCAAACTCATAATCAATCGTTTTAGGATTAATTGTAAATAGGCGATTGGTCTTTCCATTTGCTCTATCGAAAGTGGTTGTAGTGGTAGCAATCTCATCTTCAGTAGCTTGTGGTACTGGTATCGAAGTGCTACGGCTTCCGTTGAAGTCTGCATATACCGATTGGTTGTCTTTGCTTGTAGCCTTAATATAGTTTACATTTATAAGCAATGGAATTCCTAAATTACTATTTACATCTATTTTTACTATTGGGTTGTGGAATAATAGTCTGTTTTCCCAAAGTCCCATATTTTTTACAAACTCCTCTGGAAGTGCTGTTTTGATAAGATCGCCAGTAAGCTCTTCTGTTCTATTAAAGAAACCCCACGCCTTAACGTAGTCTATCTGCTCAAGTTTGGCGTTATGAGCAATTTTGTAAGTGTCTGTAACAGTTATTGGTCCTCTTGCTATATATTTCATCTGCAAGCGGATATTAGACTTTTGGTTTTGTTGGTACATCCTAATTATAGCATTGGTAATGTTTTCTTCCAATGTAAAGCTATTACTTGTTATGCTATAAATAAAAGTTTGGTTTGCCATAGAAGAGATGTCTGGAAGCTTTATCTCCAGCCTCATTGGGTTTGTAGTACTGATACCAGTAATTCCCTCTATTCTGATAACAATTCTGAGCTTTGCGTGAGCTATCTGCATGCTGTCGATACGCTGCACTAACATGCCACCCTGTACTTCGTTGTAACCCAAATCATAGTTGAAGGTGTGTTCAAATATTGCAGGAATACCAGCAGGCACATTCATTGGATATGTGTTGATAACATCTGGAGTGGCTCTCTCCGAAAACTCGAAGTTGTAGTCTTGCACATTGGTGAAAATGTGTCTTTTTATCACAGAATCTGTATTGAACAAGATGCTGTCTAAGTAGTGTAGATAGGCGTAGTTTCCTTCTTCGTCGTAGCCAAAGTTTTCGCTAGTGATATCTTTGGCAATGTCTAGCATAGTAGCACTTGCCTCTCCAAGTGGTAACACTATGGATGGGCTAACAGACTGTTTGCCAAGATCTCCTAAGTCAAGTTCTGTGGTACAACTCACCACAAATAAAGCCATAGCCACGCCTAGCAACCATAGCCCAATGGAGCGTTTTTTGTTTTGATTTTTAGTCATAATTATTAATTTTATTTAGTTTGGTAAGAAATTATTATAAGCCAATTTAATAATACCGCAAATTTAGTCTTTTTTATAATATAAAGAGTATTTTTAGATGAATTAATTGAAAATTAATTTTTTAACTCTCTATAAATAGATATTAGATAAAATTACTACCTTTGC
>CAYFSY010000139.1:0-1366 GCA_964345905.1 uncultured Paludibacteraceae bacterium
GCTTTGGGAGGAGACAGAAAAAATACTCAGAGCTAAAGGAGTTGACTTTTGATTGCTATTAAATAATTTCTGTAAAAATAACTAACTTTGTAATCTGAATGTAATTTTTTAAGTATAGATATTATGCAAAAGAAATATGATTTTGTGGTGGTTGGTAGTGGCATAGCTGGAATGAGCTTTGCGCTGAAGGTGGCTGATAGAGGCTCCGTGGCGTTGCTATGCAAAACCACTCTCGATGAGGCAAATACCTCTTTGGCTCAAGGCGGAATATCGTCTGTAACCAATTCTATTGTAGATAATTACGAAAAACACATAGAGGACACCCTGATTGCTGGCGACGGCATTTGTGATATAAAAGCCGTTCAGCAGGTGGTAACACACGCTCCAGAGCAGATTAAGCAGTTGCTTGAGTGGGGTGTGGATTTCGATAAGGCTCCCGACGGCTCTTTCGATCTACACAAAGAGGGTGGACACTCGGAGTTCCGTATCCTGCACCACAAGGATTCCACTGGTGCGGAGATACAAAATTCGCTGATAAAGCGGGTTCGTCAGCATAAAAACATCGAGGTTTTTGAGCATTGCTTTGTGATAGAAATTCTCACTCAGCACCACCTCGGACAGCTCGTTACTCGCCATGCTCCAAATATCGAGTGCTATGGTGTCTATGCTCTCAACATGCTCACAAACCGCATTGCAACAATCTTAGGCAAAGTTACCATGCTCGCTACCGGTGGTATCGGCAACGTTTACCAAATCACAACCAATCCTCTTGTGGCTACGGGAGACGGCATCGCTATGGTGCATCGTGCACGTGGGAAGGTCAAGGATATGGAGTTTGTGCAGTTTCACCCAACGGCATTTTACCATGCAGACTCTCGTCCGTCATTCCTCATTACTGAGGCGATGCGTGGCTATGGAGCGGTGTTGCGAGACATCAAAGGCGATGAGTTTATGCATAAATACGACAAGCGGCTGTCGCTTGCACCGCGTGATATTGTGGCACGAGCCATCGATACCGAAATGAAACTCGCGGGTAGCGACTACGTTTACCTCGACGTTACTCATAAGGATGCTGAAACCACCAAAAAGCACTTCCCGACCATCTACGAAAGACTTCTCACGTATGGCATCGACTGCACCAAGCAGTATATTCCTGTGGCTCCTGCAGCTCACTACCTCTGCGGTGGCATAGCGGTGGACTTAAATGCACAGTCGTCTATCTACAGGCTTTATGCTTGTGGAGAGTGCTCTTGCACAGGTTTGCACGGAGCAAACCGCTTGGCTTCGAATTCGCTGATAGAGGCGATAGTTTATGCCGATGCTGCAGCTAAAAATGCTTTGTAGAAACGCGATGAAATTACATGGC
>CAYFSY010000139.1:1376-4624 GCA_964345905.1 uncultured Paludibacteraceae bacterium
GGAGGATATTCCCGACTGGAGCGATGCTGGCACTACGCTTACGGAGGAGATGGTGCTGATAACTCAGTCGCTCAAGGAGGTGCAGCAGATAATGGGTTCGTATGTGGGAATTGTTCGCTCTAACCTGCGTCTGCAACGTGCTTTCGATAGGCTCGAGATACTTTACGAGGAGACCGAGAATCTATTCAAACGCTCGGTGGTGTCGCGTGAGATATGCGAGCTGCGTAACTGTATCAATGTGGCTTATCTTGTGATAAAGCAAGCAATGGCTCGCCACGAGAGTCGCGGACTGCACTACACAATCGATTATCCTGAGAAAAATGATAAGCTCTATAAGAGGCTTTAAGTAGAATAAGCATAAAAAAACTCGGTGGAAACCCTAATTTATAGGAATCCACCGAGCTTTTTGTTTATGCTAAAACGTTTTTATGCGTCGAATTCAAGGTCGCCATTTACCTCAAACTTGTATGGCAATCCGCTCTTTGCAAGCTTTTCGAGGAATGGGTCTGGGTCGAACTCCTCTATGTTGAACACGCCTGGACCTGTCCACTTGCCTGTGAGGAACATGTATGCACCTGTCATAGCTGGTACGCCTGTAGTGTAGCTAACGCCTTGAGTGCCTGTCTCTTTGTAAGCCTCCTCGTGCGAGCAGTTGTTGTAGATATAGAACGTAGTTGGTTTTCCGTCTTTTATACCACGGATTCTACAGCCGATAGATGTTCAGCCCTTGTAGTTTTCGCCCAAGTCTTGTGGGTTTGGCAGAACTGCCTTTAGGAACTGTATTGGCACAATCTTTTGTCCGTTGTATTCCACCTCATCGATGCTAGCCATACCGATATTTTGTATTACACGTAGGTGTGTCAGATACTCCTGCCCGAAAGTCATCCAAAAGCGTGCACGCTTCAGGGTTGGGAAGTTTTTTACCAAGCTTTCGAGCTCCTCGTGATACATCAGATACGACTCCCTTACGCCAATCTCTGGGTAGGTCAGTCCCTTATGGACAGAGAGCGGTGGTGTTTTACGCCACTCTCCATTCTCCCAATATTTACCCTCTTGTGTGATTTCGCGGATATTAATCTCTGGATTGAAGTTGGTGGCGAAAGCCTTACCGTGGTCTCCTGCGTTGCAATCCACTATGTCGAGGTAGTGCATCTCGTCGAAGTAGTGCTTAGCTGCATAAGCTGTGAATACCGAAGTTACGCCTGGGTCGAATCCACAGCCGAGGATAGCTGTCAGCCCCGCCTCTTTGAATCTATCCTGATAAGCCCACTGCCAAGAGTATTGGTACTCAGCCTTGTCGAGTGGTTCGTAGTTGGCTGTATCTAAGTAGTTTACACCACACTCAAGACATGCGTCCATAATGGTTAGGTCTTGGTATGGTAGAGCCACGTTGATAACCATTTTTGGCTTAAACTCATTGAAAAGCTTTACCAATTCAGGTACTGAATCGGCATCTACTGCGGCGGTTTTTATCTCTATTCCGTAACGGTTTTTTACATCTGCAGCAATGGCGTCGCACTTAGATTTGGTGCGGCTTGCAAGCATTATCTCTGTAAACACATCGCTGTTTTGTGCAAGCTTATGCACCACTACAGTGCCTACACCGCCTGCTCCTATTACAATTACTTTACTCATCGATTCTTTGGTTTTTATATTGTTTATTAATGATATGCAAAGATAGCTTTTTTTTGATAATTTAGGAATGAAGTAATGTAGGAATTTAGAAATTAGGGAAAATTGTGGGTTGGTTCATTTTTTTTGTCGCCTATTGTAAACAAAAAATTGTATCTTTGTGCAGAAAAAAATCAACAAATATGGGTAGAATTTTAGCCATAGATTATGGCAGAAAACGTATTGGAGTGGCAGCGAGCGACCCAAGTCAGATTATAGCAACGGCGATTGCTACGGTAGAAAACGCCAAGATTTTCGATTTTTTGCAGCAGTATATCAGTAGTAACGAGTGCGAAAAGCTCGTCATAGGTTACCCAAAGACCTTGCAGAATGAGCCTGCAGAGATTGTCGGCGAAATTGAGGGTTTTATTCAGAAGTTTTCCGCAAAATTCCCCGCGATAGAGGTAATCCGCTATGACGAGAGGTTTACCTCGAAGCTCGCTTTTCAGACCATGATAGATAGCGGAATAGGCAAACGCCGCCGTGCCGATAAGGCTTTGGTGGATAAAATCGCTGCTACAATACTTTTAGAAAACTATTTAGAGAGCGTTAGAGGAGTGTAGAGGTTGTGTCTTAGAGCCTATTCAGCCTTTTCTCTTTTTAATGAGGAATACGACTGCTTCAATTATGGCATAAATACCCAGAGCTATCAGCAGGTTGAAAAGCAGATTTGCTACACTTGTGCCGTAGTGAGCTACTCCATCTTTTTCGAAGTAGTAAAAAACGGAAGGATACCCCACAGATATTCCAAAGTAAAATGGTGGCAATCCGTGAGTAATACTGATAAGTAGCGTACACGCTAAATATGCTACTACAACAATGATATATCTGATAAACTGCCTCATTTTGTTAGTTGCAATACTAAGTTTTATTTGTTTAAATAAGGATACCAAGGTGTTAGAAATTGCAAATCAATAACGGTAGTGTAGCTTGTGATTTTGTTAATCAGATAAAACACTTTGTTGTTTTGTTTGAAATCAAAAACAGTTGCAAGTCTGGCTGTGTTTTCATCTGTTCTATTTACTTTAACGGCATACCCCTCAATGTAAAATACTCTTTTTAGTTCAAGAGGCTTATTCTTTCCCACATAATATGGGGACATCGCTATAGCTGTAGGTAAAATACACCTCTCTTTAGACAGATTTGCTTCTATTCCTTGAGGCTTGAAAATAAATTTAAAGCCACTTTCCCAGCCGTTTGCTTTGGTTAAAACGTATAAAGTATCTCCACTATACAAAGAGTTTGCAGTAGGCATGGTATCTGAAATCATTGAAGCGGGAACAAAGTATTCAACAACCAAATATTCGTAAGGACGAGGGAAAGAGACTTTTTCATTCGACAAATCTGCCTCTGTCTCCTTTAGCTTGATGTCAAACTGGTATTCAATATCACTTGTTTTATAGGTATAAACGACATATCCTTTGATTGGTTCGATGTTGCTCTCCTGAGCCAATATATTTGCCGAGTAGCTCAAAATAGCTGTAAGCACAATGGCGGATATAAAGCGATAATGTCTCATAATAAAAATAGGTTCAAGATAACTTTAGAAAAGAATTATCTTTGTAAGTTATTTTGTA
>CAYFSY010000140.1:0-4611 GCA_964345905.1 uncultured Paludibacteraceae bacterium
TTGGGCAAAAGTGGTACCTCTACTTTTCGCGGACCGGGTGGCGAGACCTACAGCTGAAGGGTTTTTGAGCCTGTAGATGAGTATAAAGGCTACCTTGCTCGCACATACTTCTATATGGCAACTCGCTATGCAAACACCAACTTTACCAATGGTACAGGAGGAAGTTGTTTTACCTATACAGCTGCTGCAAGTCCTAAGGCAAACCTTAAACCTTACGCTATAGCCTTGTTTATGAAGTGGCACCGCCAAGACCCTGTGTCGCCAAAAGAGCTTGCTCGCAACGACGCTATCTACGCTCGCCAAAACAACCGCAATCCCTTTATAGACCACCCTGAGCTTGCAGAGTATCTTTGGGGCGATAGCATTGGCAGAGTGTGGAATGGAACACCTGTAACCGATGTAGAAATTATCAGTGTCGATGACCTAATTGTAGCACCAACACCTGCAAACAGCTTTATCCAAATCCAAAGTGACGGAAATTCGCAGTTCTCGTATGAGATTTACAACCTACAGTCGATTATTTCAAAGAGAGGCGTAGCAGAGAGTGGCGAGCAGATAGATGTATCTGACCTCAACAGCGGATTCTACTTCATTCGTCTGAAAGTTGGCGATGCTTATGTAACAAAGAAAATCATAATTGTTAGATAAACGAAAGAGTAGGGTAGTATGCAGAGTTTTTTTGATTTTCAGGGAGATAGAGTAAGCATCACGGTTTGCGACAAGGAGGCAATAGTGTTGTATCAGAATGCTCAGTCGGTAAATATTTTTGGCAATGTGGTAGGTAATTCGCTTTATGATTATCATCCTCCAAAAGCCACAGAAAAGATACGCCAACTGCTCAGAGACAAGGATACAAACGTTTATACCATCAGCAAAAAGGGGCTGAAGAAGATAATCTATCAGACACCTTGGTACGACGAACAAGGCGAACTACAAGGATTGATAGAGTACTCTATGGTAATACCCGAAGAGATGGTACATCATCAGAGAGATTGATGAGAAGCAAAATTATTGTTTCAAGAAAAATAGAAAAGATAAATTTTTAATATATAACTACTTATGGCAGAAAAAAAATTAAACATTTTAGCTGATTTTCCCGCAATTACCACAGAGGAGTGGATGGCGAAAATTACAGCTGACCTGAAAGGTGCCGATTTCAGCAAAAAACTTGTTTGGAAGACAGCCGAAGGATTTGATGTCAACCCTTTCTATCGTGCCGAAAACGTAGAAGGAATGCAGACACTAAACTCTGCACCTGGCAAATTTCCTTTCGTTCGTGGCACAAAAGAGCACAACCACTGGTTCGTTCGCCAAGAGGTGAAGGCTGAGGTGGCAAAAGAGGCTAACAAAGAGGCTTTGGAAGCTTTAAATGGTGGTGTTGATTCTTTAGGATTTAAGATTCCTAAGGCTCAGCTATCGGCTCAATACATTGCCGACCTACTCAATGGCATCAAGTGCGACGCCGTTGAGCTCAATTTCCGTATTTGTGTAACTCGTGCAGAGGAGTTGGTAAAGACCCTTGCAGAGTACTTCAAATCTAAAAACTACGACCTTAGCGAGCTACAAGGCTCTGTAAACTTCGACCCAATCAACAAAGCTATGGTGAATGGCAAGAAGGTTGACCACGAGTTTGTAAAAGGTCTTATCGTTCCATTAGTGAAAACCGCTAAAGTATTACCCGGCTTCCGTGTAGTAAACGTAAATGCACTTTCGCTCAACAACGCTGGAGCATACTCTGCTCAAGAGCTTGGCTACGCTTTGGCTTGGGGCGAACAGTACCTCAGTATTATGGTAGAAAACGGAGTTGAGGCGGCAGATGCTTGTAAGGCTATGAAGTTCAACTTCGGCGTGGGTGGCAACTACTTTATGGAGATTGCTAAGTTCCGCGCTGCTCGTATGCTTTGGGCAAAAATTGTAGAGGCTTACAAGCCAAAATGCAATTGTGGCGAGTCTTGCAACTGTATGGTAGAAAACGGTGTGGACTTCTGCACTTGTGCTGCAAAGATGCGCATTCACGCTCAGACATCGTTCTTTAACATGACGATTTTTGACGCACACGTAAATATGCTACGTTCGCAGACAGAGGCAATGAGTGCCGCTATCGCTGGCGTGGACTCTATGACTGTAACGCCTTTCGACGCCACATATCAGACATCTGATACGTTTGCCGAGAGAATTGCTAAGAACCAACAGCTATTGCTCAAAGAGGAGTCGCATTTCGATAAGGTTGTGGACGCTTCTGCGGGTTCTTATTATATCGAAAATCTTACAGAGAAAATTGCCGAAGAGGCTTGGAAGATATTCATTGAGTGCACCGAAGAGGGCTTCTTGAATATGGTTATTGCTGGAAAAATCCAGAACGTTATCCGCCAGACCTCAGAGGATAGACTTAAGAAAGTTGCTTCTCGTCGTGAGATACTTCTTGGAACAAACCAATTCCCTAACTTCACAGAGGTGGCTGCTGGTAAGATTGTTAAAGAGGAGTGCAACTGCGGTTGCAAGGCAGAGACAGTCATAGAAACACTTCCATGTGTTCGTGCAGCGGAGCAGTTTGAGGAGCTACGTCTCGCTACAGAGCGTTCTGCAAAACGTCCAAAAGTGTTTATGCTCACTATCGGCAACCTCGCTATGCGTTTGGCAAGAGCACAATTCTCGAGCAACTTCTTTGCTTGTGCAGGCTACGAGATTATCGACAACCTCGGATTCCAGACAATCGACGAGGGAGTGGCAGCAGCTCGCAAGGTTGGTGCAGACATCATCGTGCTCTGCTCGTCAGACGACGAGTACGCTACACTTGCTCCTGAGGCGTTCAAGGCTATCGGTGGCAAAGAGATTTTCGTTGTGGCTGGAGCACCTGCTTGCATGGAAGATTTACAGAAAGTTGGTATTGAAAATTTCATTCACGTAAAAACCAACGTATTAGAGGCTTTGAGAGGATTTAATTCAAAACTTCTTAAATAATATGTTTATTAATGTTTTAGTAAAAAAAGAGAAGTAATTATGAAACCCAACTTTAAGAATATAAATATCAAGGATGTAAAGTCATCTAAGACTGGAGAAAAGAGCCAAAATAAATGGCTTACACCTGAGCAAATTGAAGTAAAGAGCATATACGAACAAGAGGATTTAGCAGGCATGCAGCACCTCAACTATGCTGCTGGTCTGCCACCATTCCTTCGTGGACCTTATAGCGGTATGTACGCTATGCGTCCTTGGACTATCCGCCAATATGCTGGATTCTCTACCGCAGAGGAGTCTAACGCATTCTATCGCCGTAACCTCGCTTCTGGTCAGAAGGGACTTTCGGTAGCGTTTGACCTTGCTACACACCGCGGATACGACGCCGACCACGAGCGTGTGGTAGGAGACGTAGGTAAAGCTGGTGTATCTATCTGCTCGGTAGAGGATATGAAGGTGCTATTCGATGGAATTCCTCTGAATAAAATGTCTGTCTCTATGACAATGAACGGAGCTGTGCTTCCTGTATTGGCTTTCTACATCGTTGCAGGACAGGAGCAGGGTGCTAAGCTCGATGAGATGGCAGGAACTATTCAGAACGATATTCTTAAAGAGTTTATGGTGCGTAACACATACATCTACCCACCAAAATTCTCGATGAAGATTATCGCTGACATCTTTGAATATACCTCGAAGAACATGCCTAAGTTCAACTCAATCTCTATCTCTGGCTACCACATGCAGGAGGCTGGAGCAACTGCAGATATTGAGCTGGCTTACACTTTGGCAGACGGCTGGGAGTATCTACGTGCTGGCGTAAACGCTGGTATGGATATTGATGCGTTTGCACCACGTTTGTCGTTTTTCTGGGCAATCGGTATGAACCATTTTATGGAGATTGCTAAGATGCGCGCTGCTCGTATGCTTTGGGCAAAAATCGTAAAAACATTTAACCCAAAGAATGACAAATCATTAGCACTTCGTACACACTCGCAAACATCGGGCTGGTCGCTTACAGAGCAAGACCCATTCAACAACGTGGGACGTACTTGTATCGAGGCTATGGGAGCGGCTCTTGGTCACACTCAGTCGCTACACACCAATGCACTCGACGAGGCTATCGCTCTACCAACAGACTTCTCGGCTCGTATTGCTCGTAACACTCAGATTTACATACAGGAGGAGACACAGGTTTGCCGTGGTATCGACCCATGGGCTGGCTCTTACTATGTAGAGACTCTGACAAACGAGATTGCAGAGAAGGCTTGGGCTCTGATACAAGAGGTAGAGGAGCTTGGAGGTATGGCTGCTGCTATTGAGACAGGTGTGCCAAAAATGCGTATCGAGGAGGCTGCAGCTCGCACTCAGGCTCGTATCGATAGCGGCACACAGACAGTTATCGGAGTGAACAAATATCGTCTTGAACACGAGGATACAATCGACACTTTGGAGGTGGACAACACTGCCGTTCGTACTCAGCAGGTGGCACGCTTGAAAGAGCTTCGTGCAAACCGCAACGAGGCTGACGTTAAGAAGGCTTTGGCTGCTATCACAGAGTGTGTGAAAACTGGTAAGGGCAACTTGCTTGAGTTGGCTGTGGAGGCTGCTAAGGTAAGAGCGTCATTAGGAGAGATTTCAGATGCCTGCGAAGAG
>CAYFSY010000141.1:0-2037 GCA_964345905.1 uncultured Paludibacteraceae bacterium
GTGTTTGAGAAAGACGACTACGTTATCAACTTCGGTCCTCAGCACCCTGCTACTCACGGCGTGCTGCACCTTAGAGCATCGCTGGACGGAGAGATAATAAAGAAGGTTGACCCAAACTTTGGCTATATCCACCGCGGTATCGAAAAAATGTGTGAGGCTTACACCTATCCACAGATTCTGCATCTGACAGACCGCCTCGACTACCTCTCTGGCTCTATCAACCGCCATGCAGTGTGTCTGGCAGTAGAGAGAGGATTGGAGCTTGAGGTGCCCGAGAGAGCACACTATATCCGCACTATCATAGACGAGCTTACTCGTATCGCTTCCCACCTCTTGGGCTGGGGTTCGATGACTATGGATATGGGTTCTATCACAGCTTTCGTGTATGGAATGCGAGATAGAGAGAAAATCATGGATATATTTGAGCAGACCTGCGGAGGCAGACTTATGGCAAACTACTCTACTATCGGTGGAGTGATGCAGGATATCCACCCTGAGTTCCAGAAAAAGGTAAAGGAATTTATACCATATATGCGTAAGATGCTACGCGAACACCACATTCTATTCACAGGCAACCCGATTGCAAGAGGTAGAATGGAGGGCATCGGCAAACTTACCCGTGAGCAGGCTGTAACAGTCGGCACGACTGGTCCTGTAGGACGTTCGTCTGACTGGGATTGTGATATCCGCAAGATTGAACCATACGCAGCCTATGACAAGGTTAAGTACGACAAACTCATGCGTAAAGATGGTATGACATTCGACCGCTATATGATTCGTCTTGACGAGATTGAGCAGTCATTGCAGATTATTGAGCAGCTGATAGACAATATCCCTGAAGGCGACTATTGTGCTAAAACTAAAGCTATCATCAAGCTACCTGAGGGCGAGTACTATCAGAGAGTAGAGAACGCACGTGGCGACTTCTCTGTGTATATCAACTCGCGTGGCGATAAGTTCCCATATCGTGTGAAGTTCCGTAGTCCGTCTATGGTGTTGGTAAACGCTCTGACACACATAGCACCAACGCACAAAATCGCCGACTTTATCATGCTTGGCGGTTCGCTTGACTACCTAATTCCTTGCATCGATAGATAACTTTCGTTATAATTTAGGAATTTAGAAATGTAGCAATTTAGAAATTAAATAAGTGATGCAAAAAAGCAATCCTATTAAAGATAAAAGTTTTGACTTTGCAGTTCGCATTATAAATCTATACAAAGTTTTATTCTACGAAAAGAAAGAGATGACTTTATCAAGGCAAATCCTGAGGAGCGGAACCTCTATAGGTGCAAACGTAGAGGAAGCCGTATCGGGACAGAGCAAAAAGGATTTTATTGCAAAGATGTCAATAGCTTTGAAAGAGGCAAAAGAGACACATTATTGGTTAAGACTTTTGGTAAAAACAGATTACATAAGTGAAAAAGAGTATAAATCGATAGTAGCAGATTGCGATGAATTAATTGTATTACTTACGAGAATTTTACAAACTTCGAGAAAATCAGAAAAATAATTACTAAATTTCTAAATTACTCAATTACTTAATTCAATTTTTTGATTATTAAATAAAAAAATTATAGACATGTTTCATTTTAGTGTAGTTACAGAGTGGATTGATACGTTTTTGGTGTCGAACATGCCTGAGTGGCTTGCTCTGACAATAGAATTTGTATTGATAGGAGTTGTAATACTTACAGCGTATGCAGTTCTCGCTTTGATATTGATTTTGGCAGAGAGAAAAATCTGTGCCTACTTCCAATGTCGTCTCGGACCAAACAGAGTAGGACCTTGGGGATTATTACAGCCAATAGCCGACATGTTCAAGATTCTGATTAAAGAGATTATCACGCTCAATAGGTCAGATAACTTCTTGTTCCGCTTGGCTGCGTTCTTGGTTCTTACCGCATCGTTGCTGACATTCGGAGCAATGCCTTTCGATAAGGGTTTGCACGCCGTTGACTTCAACATTGGTGTGTTCTACCTCTTGGCGGTGTCGTCGCTTGGTGTGGTGGGTATAATGCTTGCAGGCTGGTCGTC
>CAYFSY010000141.1:2118-4581 GCA_964345905.1 uncultured Paludibacteraceae bacterium
GTGCTCAGCTTATAAGCTACGAGCTATCTATCGCTCTTTCGCTGATGACAATAGTGATGCTTTCTGGCACAATGCAGCTATCGGAAATCGTGGCTCAGCAGAGCGATGCGTGGTTTATATTCAAAGGTGGAATACCTGCGTTTATCGCATTTATCATCTACCTGATAGCAGGACACGCAGAGACCAACCGCGGACCGTTCGATATGCCTGAGGCGGAGTCGGAGCTTACAGCGGGTTACCATACAGAGTATTCGGGTATCACATTCGGATTTTTCTATTTGGCTGAATATCTAAATATGTTTATCATCGCTGCCATTGCCACAACAATGTTCCTTGGTGGCTGGCAACCGCTTCACATACCGGGTTTAGACGGATTTAACACCGTGATGGATTATATCCCGCCTGTAGTGTGGTTCTTTGGCAAAACGGCAATATGCGTATTCCTTGCACTTTGGGTTCGCTGGTCGTTCCCTCGCTTGCGTATCGACCAACTCTTGAAACTTGAGTGGAAAATACTTATGCCTATCGCTTTGGTAAACATTCTGTTTATGGCTTTATGGATTTTGGTGTTTTAATTTGTAAAAAAATATAATTGATAAGATATGAAGTGTATTAAAGATTTTTTTGGAGGAATATGGCGATTGATGCAGGGAATGTACATCACTATGTGCAATATGATTCGTCCAAAAGTTACGGAGTGTTATCCCGAGAATCGAGGAAAAGTATTTCCACACGACCGTATGCGTGGTGAGCTTACGATGCCTCACGATGCAGAGAACTTCCACAAATGTACGGCTTGTGGCATCTGTTCGATGAACTGTCCGAACGGCACTATTCAGGTGATTTCCAAAAAGGTGTTAGACGAGGAGACAGGCAAAGAGAAGCGTGTGCTCGACCGCTACCTCTACGATGTGGGTAGCTGCACATTCTGTGCTCTATGCACACAGAGCTGTCCGTCTAATGCAATTGAGTGGACAACAAACTTCGAGCATAGCGTATTTACTCGTAGCAAACTTGTCTATCAGCTCAACAAAGAGGGTTCGAGCCTAAAACCAAAACCTGTAGTGGCTAAACCTGCCGCAGAGAAACCTGCCGCAGAAAACCAAACAGAGAATGTCTAACCATTAAAACAGTAGAAATAGAAAAATGAGTCCAATAATAAATTTACTTATTTTCGGTGGTTTGGCTGCGGCAATGCTCTTGATGAGCGTTTTGGCGGTTACCACAAAGTCGCTTATGCGTGCGGCTACCTATCTATTTTTGACGCTGCTTTGTACCGCAGGTCTTTACCTAATGATGAACTACCACTTCCTTGCTGCAGTACAGACGAGTGTCTATGCTGGCGGTGTGGTGGTTCTGTTTGTCTTTGCAATTTTCATTACCACTCCAAAAGACCATAAGCTAAAAGTTAGTGAGCTAAAACGCTATCTTGTTGGCGGTCTTATCTCGCTTATAGGCATAGCAGTGGTGGCATTTGCTATCTTTAAGAGCAAGTTTATCTACATGGCAAATCCTTCGGCTGAGGGAGATGTAGAGATGTCTATGAAAGAGATAGGCACAGCACTTATGGGAACAGACAAGTATCAGTACCTACTGGCTTTCGAGATGCTGTCTATCTTGCTTCTTGCCGCTATAATCGGAGGTATTATGGTTGCAAGAAAGGATAAGAAAAGCGACAAAAAGGAGAACCAACTTTAATTATTAATCCAAAAAAAGAGAGAAAAATATGATAAAGTTAGAGTATTATTTGATTATTTCGACCCTGATGTTTTTTATAGGGATATTTGGGTTTGTAACGCGTAAGAGTATGATTGCTATACTTATTTCGCTTGAATTGGTGCTGAACGCTGTGGAGATAAACTTCGCTGCATTCAACAAATACCTATTCCCCGGACAGATGGAGGGTATGTTCTTTACGCTTTTCGGCATAGCAATTACCGCAGCAGAGACAGCCGTAGCATTGGCAATCATCATCAATGCCTACAGACTTCTCGGCGATGTCAATATCAACAGTGCAACTAAATTAAAGGGATAAACGATATGGAGTATAGCATTTTAATTTTGATAGTGCCTTTCTTTATGTTCCTCTTTTTGGGACTGATAGGCGGAAAACTTAAACCAAATTTAGCGGGAATAATAGGCACAGCAGGCATGGCTTTTGCTACCGTGCTGGCTTATACGATAGCTTACCAATACTTCTTTGTAATAGGCAATCCCGACAACTGGCAGGCTATTCAGCCAATCGACTTTGAGTGGTTGCGTTTTACAGAAAACCTCCACATCAACCTCGGCATTATGCTCGACCCAATATCTGTGATGATGCTTGTAGTAATCACTACGGTGTCACTCATGGTTCATATCTACTCTATGGGCTATATGCACGGCGAAAGGGGTTTTCAGAGATACTATTCGTTCCTGTCGCTCTTTAGCTTCTCGATGCTCGGATTGGTGGTGGCTACAAAC
>CAYFSY010000142.1:0-4514 GCA_964345905.1 uncultured Paludibacteraceae bacterium
GGGTGTGGGAGCGAGGTAGCGGCGAGACAATGGCTTGTGGCACAGGAGCTTCTGCCTCTGTGTCGGCGATGGCGAGGCTCGGCAAGCTGCCGTTTTCGGAGGAGATTCGGGTAAAGCTTCTCGGGGGGGAGTTGTTTATCCGTGTAAACCCAGACTTCAAGGTCACTATGCGAGGCGAAGCGGTAGAGGTTTTCAGGGGAGAGTGGAAGTTGTAGAAAACAGAAAAGGCTGCCTTTTATAGACAGCCTTTTTTGTTCAAAGAGTTGTATATCACTCCTGCAAAGTCCATTTAATACCTTTATTATCTATAAACCATATTAAACCTTTACCTTTTACCAAAACAGCCTTTACCTGATTATCATCTAAATTTTTTATATAGATGGTGTCTGTTTCGTTCATAAAATCAATTATGGCATTTGGGTGTTTAGGTTGATAATTACTGTAACGTCCAAACTCTTTTATAAAAATTCCTCTTTCAGTATAGGCAGACATATCTCCCGGAACAAAAGATGAGTCTAAATCTTCATAATGAAAGTCGGCTGTAAATCTATATCTATTTGTTGTCCAGAATCTATAACTTAGTGTAATATTATGTGTTTCATTTTTGAAAAACCTATAATTACCTACAGATAAATCCTCTTTATTTGCTGATTTAGAGGTGCCATAGTCCAAGCAATATGTTGTGTAATACTCATATCTGCTATGACTGATAGCATTCTCTCCTATTGCCTCAAAAGTGCGAGTCTCGCCTGTGGCAGACTTGTAAGTTAAAGCCTTCACAGAGACGCTTCTCGGAATAAAAGACTCATAAAACTTGGCTGTATCCATTGGGAGCCACCCCTCTGGCAAACAGGTATCTGGATTAATTTTTCCCACCTTCCCGCAAGCAAATACGGCTACTACTACACCTAAAATTAAAATATACTTTTTCATAACTATAAAAGATTTAATTGTTAACAACTACTCCCGCAAAGTCCATTTTACGCCTTTATGGTCTATAAACCATATTAGACCTTTACCCTTTACTAAAACAGCCTTAGTCTGCTTGTCATCCAAGTTTTTCATATAGATTGTGTCTGTGTTTTTGAAAAAATCAATCACTGCGTTTGGATTTGTAGGTTTATAATCTGCATCATGTCCAAACTCTTTTTCAAAAATAGCCCTTGTAGAGTAGTCTAAATAGTTACTGCCCTGTTTATATGAAGTATCCAAGTCCTCGTAATAGTAATCTGCTATGAAATTGTATCTATTTGTTGTCCAAAATCTAAAACTTAATAAGACTTTATGAACATCGTTTTTATATCTCTTGTTATTTTCGCAAGATATTGATTCGTTTTTCTGTGTCATTGCTCCAGGCGGGAAATCTTGGCAACATGTATTTTCATATACAAAGATATTTTCATATTCATAGCCAGCATCAAAAGTTCTTTGTTCATTATTTTCTGAGATATAGGTTGCCTTTCGATAGGTAAGACTTTTAGGTATATATGATTCATATACATAATCTGTATCCATCGGCAACCAATCAGCAGGCATGCAAAATTCATTTTCCACTACTGGTGGCTCAGGCTTACATTGAAATAAGACAAGTGCAAAAAGCACGAAAGTACCTAAAACTAAAATATACTTTTTCATAACTATAAAAATTCTTAAAAAAAACATGTTATTTCCGAAAGCAAAGGTAAAATATTTTTTTTCAAAAAACAATAAAAAATCACTTTTTTTAACAAAATATATTTAGAAAAGCCATTCCCCCACCATACAAAATCCTTAGGTATATTGCCGTCGATTTCAACCGTTCATGGTCTATTGCCGTCGGTTTCAATCGACGGTAAGGTACAATCCTCTAAAGGGATTTATCCCAATTTATTTATTGGGTTAAAACCCTTGTTTTTTTTCCTTTGTCCGTCAGCTAAAGCAGACGGCAATAGACTTTTTCCACGCCTACACGCAGAAAACAAAACAATTCAACAATCCAACAAAAAAGTGCTAACTTTGCCGACAGTTAATTTATATAAAAACCCAAAATAGAGATGAAATATATTGGAGCACACGTCAGTGCCGGCGGTGGAGTGGAAAACGCACCGCTCAACGCACACAAAATAGGGGCTACTGCCTTTGCACTTTTTACCAAAAATCAGCGTCAGTGGGTGGCAGCACCGCTTACAGAGAGTTCAATCGAGAAGTTTAAGGCAAATTGCCGCGAGCACGGCTATAAGCCGGAGCATATTTTGCCACACAATAGCTATCTGACGAACCTCGGCTCGCCAGACCCAGAGGGTTTGCAGAAGTCGAGAAACGCCTTTATCGACGAGATGCAGCGTTGCGAGCAGCTTGGCTTAGATAGGCTCAACTTCCACCCCGGCTCGCACCTGAATAAGATGTCCGAAGGGGATTGCTTGAAGGTCATTGCCGAATCTATAAACCTTGCTCTGCAAGAGACTTCGGGCGTGATAGCTGTTTTGGAAAACACCGCCGGGCAGGGCTCAAACCTCGGCTATCGGTTCGAGCATTTGGCAGAGATTATCGCGCAGATAGATGATAAAGAGCGTGTTGGCGTATGTATCGACACCTGCCACTCGTTTGCTGCGGGCTACGACCTACGCACTGAGGAGAGCTTCAAGCAGACCTTCGATGACTTCGACAAAGTAGTGGGATTCAAATACCTAAAGGGAATGCACCTGAACGATGCCATGAAACCTCTTGCCTCGCGTGTAGATAGGCACAGTTCGCTCGGAGAGGGGCATCTCGGCTGGGACACCTTCCGATTCCTGATGCAAGACCCACGCTTCGACGACATCCCGCTTATACTCGAGACCCCAAACGACGAGATTTGGGCAGACGAGATAGCCAAGCTAAAGGAGTTTGCGAAGTAGTAAAAACAGCTTTTACTCGACAGAAATATGTTACCCAGAAAGATAGAGTTACTCTCGCCTGCAAAGGATTTAGAGTGTGGCATCGAGGCTATAAAGCACGGTGCTGATGCGGTCTATATCGGTGCTGCAAAGTTTTCGGCAAGGGCGGCAGCTGGCAACTCTTCAGACGACATAAGGCAACTCTGCCAGTACGCACACACCTTTGGTGTCAGGATTTTTGTAACTGTAAACACAATCCTACGCGACGGCGAACTCGCTGAGACAGAGAAACTTATCCACGAACTCTACGAGGCGGGCGTAGATGCTCTGATTGTGCAAGATATGGCAATCACGCAGATGAACATCCCGCCGATACCGCTTCATGCCAGCACTCAGATGGACAACACCACACCCGAAAAGGTGGAGTTTCTGCACCGAGTGGGCTTCGAGCAGGCAGTCCTCGCACGCGAACTCACGCTGCAAGAGATTGAGAGGATACACCAGAGGGTGCCGGAGGTGGCACTCGAATCGTTTGTGCACGGGGCGCTGTGCGTCTCGTATAGCGGGCGGTGCTATCTGAGCTCGGCAATGACGGGGCGAAGCGCCAACCGCGGCGAGTGTGCTCAGTCGTGCAGGCTACCCTACTCTATGGTAGATTCGGAGGGCAAAGTAATTGTAGAAAACAAGCACCTGCTTTCGCTACGCGACATGAACCGCAGCCAAGACCTCGAGGCGATGATGCGGGCGGGAGTGTCGTCGTTCAAAATCGAGGGAAGGCTGAAAGATGTGTCGTATGTGAAAAACGTTACGGCGTTTTATCGCCAGAGGCTCGACGAGATTTTTGCTCGAAACCCTGAGTTTGTACGGTCGTCGGCAGGTAGCCACACCTTCAGTTTCACGCCACAGGTAGAAAAGAGCTTCAACCGCGGCTTTACAAACTACTTCCTCTATGGACGCAAGAGCGGGATAACTTCGTTTGACACACCAAAGTCGCGAGGCGAGGAGGTGGGCTCGGTTGGCGAGGTTTCGCGTAACTATTTTACCATCAATGGCTCTGTACAGATAAACAACGGCGACGGATTGGTGTTTTTCAACTCACGTGGCGAACTCGAGGGTTTCCGTGTCAATAGAGCCGAAGGCGGTAGGATTTTTCCTGCAAAAATGCCAAACCTAAAGCCACAAACTACGCTCTATCGCAATGCTGATACGGCTTTTGAGGCAATATTGAAACAAAACTCTGCCGAAAGAAAGATAGGCGTCGAGATAGATTTCCGCCACACAGAGAGCGGATTTTCGCTAAAAATGACCGATGAGACGGGCTTGTCGGTCGAGGCAACAAGCGACTTCCCAAGAGAGAAAGCCTCAAAGCCGCAGGAGGATAACATCAGAAACCAGCTCGGCAAGCTCGGCAATACGCCGTTTGAGGCAAAGGGAATAGCGGTGGATGTTGCGGGGTGCTTTGTGCCGTCGTCGCTGCTCGGCAAGATGAGGCGCGAGGCGACCGACCAGCTCGAAACGCTGCGGATAGAGACTCACAGACACAACCGAAGCAAGCGACAGCCATACAACCCCGATGTGGCTTACCCACTGCAGAAGCTCGACTACACCGCCAATATCTACAACTCAAAGGCAGCCGACTTCTATCGCCACCACAGCGTA
>CAYFSY010000143.1:0-4513 GCA_964345905.1 uncultured Paludibacteraceae bacterium
GAGGGCAAGGTGCTCTACGTGTGGTTTGACGCACCGATAGGCTACATCTCAAACACCAAGGAGCTTTGCGAGCAGCAGCCAGAGAGGTTTGGCAATTGGGAGAAGTGGTGGAAAGACCCCGAGAGCCGCCTGATACACTTCATCGGCAAAGACAATATCGTGTTTCACTGCATCGTGTTCCCCGCAATGCTAAAGGCAGAGGGCTCGTATATCTTGCCAGACAACGTGCCTGCAAACGAGTTCCTCAACCTCGAGGGCGACAAAATCAGCACCTCTCGCAATTGGGCAGTGTGGCTGCACGAGTATCTGGAGGAGATGCCGGGCATGCAAGACGTTCTGCGTTATGTGCTGACTGCAAATGCACCCGAGACAAAGGATAATGACTTCACTTGGAAGGACTTCCAAACCCGCAACAATAGCGAGCTTGTGGCTATCTATGGTAACTTTATCAATCGCACTTTGGTGCTTACGCAAAAATACTTCGAGGGCAGAGTGCCTGAGCGTCACGAGCTTGAGGAGATAGACCGCCATGCACTTGCCGAAATAGGTCGCCTAAAAGCCGAAGCGGAGCGATTGCTCGACACATTCCACTTCCGCGACGCACTGCGTGAAGTGATGAACCTTGCACGCGTGGGCAACAAATACCTTGCCGATACAGAGCCTTGGAAGCTGGCTAAGACAGACATGAGCCGTGTCGCCACAATTCTAAACGTCGCTCTACAAATCGCAGCAAACCTAAGCATTGCATTTGAACCGTTCCTGCCGTTCTCGTCGGCAAAGCTACGCAAGATGCTTGAGTTCGATTCGGTGGCTTGGGCAGACTTTGGCAAAACGGAGCTTTTACCCTCAGGTCATGAATTGGGCAAAGTGGAGCTACTTTTCGAGCAAATAGACGACGAAACTATTGACTTCCAGATAAATAAACTGCAAAAGACCAAAGAGGCAAACGCCTTGGCAGAGCAGAGGGTAGAGCCAATACTCGAGACCACAGATTTCGAGAATTGGCAGAAGCTCGATATCCGCGTGGGAACAGTCCTTGAGTGCACAAAGGTGCCAAAGGCAGATAAGCTACTGCAGTTTAAGCTCGACGACGGCATCGGCACCCGCACAATCCTTTCGGGCATTGCGCAGTACTACACAGAGCCGGAAAAGCTCGTGGGCACACAGGTGTGCTTTATCGCCAACTTCGCACCGCGTAAGATTCGTGGCGTAGAGAGCCAAGGCATGATACTCTCTGCCGAGATGCCAGACGGCAGGCTGAATCTGATACAGCCTACAGCCAAAATCATCAACGGAAGTAGGGTAGTGTAAACGATTGATTTTAAGTAAACTATAGCAAAATGATTATAACCAGCGCTGAATTTGTAGTCTCGAGCAACGACTACCGCAAATGTCCCGAGAGCGACCTGCCGGAGGTGGCTCTAATTGGGCGATCTAATGTGGGTAAGTCGTCGCTTATCAACTATCTTGTGCGGAAAAAAGATTTGGCTAAGACCTCATCGACACCGGGCAAAACCCTCTTAATCAACCACTTCCTGATAAACGGTAAGTTCCACCTTGTGGATTTACCCGGCTATGGGTTTGCCAAAGTGAGCAAGGTGGAGCGTGAGAAGCTACGCAAGATGATTGAGAGCTACATCATATTTCGTCCGCAGCTTCACAACGTCTTTGTGCTTGTGGATAGCCGCCACGCACCGCAGGATATCGACCTCGACTTTATGCGTTGGCTCGGCGAGTCGGGTGTGCCGTTTTCGATTGTCTTTACCAAAGCCGACAAGCAGTCTGCCACCCGCCTGCAAGAGAATGTAGAGAGCTACAAAGCTAAGCTTTTAGAGGAGTGGGAGAGCCTACCGCCTATATTTGTAACTTCGAGCGAGAAAAAGCAAGGCGGCGAGGAGATTTTAGAGTATATCGAGAGCTTTATTTGATTGTTGAATGTATACGTAGGGACGAACACACAAGTTCGCCCCACTTTTTTTATACACCAACTTAAGATTTTAGGCTATCTACGAACATATCTTTAGTTATTGTTTGCTCCTCTCCTTTTTTAAAGCGAGTAATTTGCCAAGTATCACCTTGTAAAACAGGTAGATAGAATATGTGGTTTTCAAGCAGTTTAGATGATTGACGATAGCAATCTTTGAGCGTCGATATTTTTTCATTATAAGCATCTTGGTCAAAATTTATTTCTGATTGATTCACACTTTTGACCTCAAATATATGAATTACACCACTTTGGTCTTTCATTACAAAGTCTGGATATGAACTATGTATTCCATTTAGGTAATATTCAAACTTAATTTCTGAGTTTGATAGAAAATTCTTGCCCCAAAGATATTTTCGCTCTTCGCTCAGACACTCTGGCTCGATAGTGCCGTCTGTTCTTGGTTGTCCCGCATTGGGATTTTTTCGTCCGACCTTTACTTCCGAAAAATAGTCGCGAGATAAGTCCTTAAGTATCGAAGCCCATTCTCGCTCTGCCTCACTATCAAAAGCAAACCTGTCGCTTTGTCGAAGTTGCCAAACCCAATCACCTATGTTTGCATAGTTGCCATTGTCTGTGTAGTCTGAAACGACTGGGAAAGAAACCTCTTTGTGTTTTTCCATGCTTTTATCATAACTACGCGAAATTTCATCATGGCGTGATTTTATCTCTTTGTTGAACTCGTTGAATTTCAGCCACTTCTGCACATCATTCTCTGCATAGTCGTAACACATTGTTTGAATTTCCGTGTTGCTTTTTTTCAGAATTTGGTAAAGTGTGAATATGTCTTTGCGAGCAGGTGGCATGCGTTGCTGTTGCAGGAATGCAGCCACATTAAAGTCTGCTTTCTGTTCAGAAGGACTTTTTAAGCGCGTAGTGGTTACTTTCAGATTTTCTACAATATCTTGTTCGCTGTAAAGTTTTACGCGAATAGATTTTTTTCGCTCCAAAGGCGGATTTCCCCAAATCCAAGCAGTAGTAGCCAAAGTTTGTGCTTCAGGCGAAAGATTCTCGAAATCTATCAATCGTGGGTTGCGACGAACACGTCCCATAACCTGTTCGTTAAGCTGGTCACTTTGCGAATCTCGCATTTGGTAGAGCATGCAAGCTCGTGGAATGTCCCACCCTTCGGAAATAACCATCTTAAAAATAATCACATCTATTGTAGAAGCTCGCTCTTTGGCGTAATCTTTCCACCTTGCTACGGGTAATTTGCCTACCTTATCGTTTGTTTTGCAATCCTTGTCTTTATCTACTATGAGCATCCACTTAAGATTCTGATTCTCTGTTTTTTGCAGTTCTGCCTCTATTTTTGCTAATTCGGCATCTGCTTTATCTTTGTTGGAAATCTGAATGATAAGGCAAGGGTTTACACCCAGAAGGTTGATGTAATCCGCTTGTATCTCTTTAAGTTTTGCTATTGCTTTGTCGAGTTTGTCCTCTTCGCTGCCAAATTCTATACGCTTTATAAGTTTGGCTTGTTCGGCTTCGTAGTCTGTAATCTCTACGTCTGGCTTTTGTCCACGACTAAGCTTTGGTGTTGCCGAAAAGTTTATGACTTTCGTAAAATAACTGTCCGAGAGTGTGTCAAGGTTGTTTGTGGCTTGGTGGCACTCATCTTTTATTACATAAATCTTTTTGTTTAGTCCGCTTCCGAAAAGGTTTGATGTGATATTTTGTAAGAAATCCTCCATTGCACCCTGCATAAGTCGTCCACCTTTCTTGTACAAATCTCGCGGCAATACATAGATATTGTATTCTGTGGGGATAAAAAGTCGCTCTTCGCCACTTGTGTCGGTAGATATTAGGTAGGGGTTGAGTTTTGGAAAAACACCTCTATCTGCACAATCTCTGAATACATCGTAATTTTGCTGAGCCAAATTGCCTTTGGATAGGGTAGAGACCAAGAAAATTACTTGCTGGTCGTCTGCTAAAACTCTATTCATAAAGTCTGCCATCATGTGAGTTTTGCCACTTCCTGTGGGTGAGCGGAAAGTTATCTCTTTTTTAGACTTTACTAAATGTTCAAGTTCTCTGACAGCTCTTTGCTGTAAATCTATCGCTTCTTGTAGCATATTCTCACTCCTCCGTAATGCGTTTTTTCCAATCCTCGTCGTTTTCTACACTTTTTTGCGTTGCCTGAAAGTTTTCGCAAACCCACTCTACTTTCTCTTTCAGAGTTTCGAACTTCTCTTTGTCATAGAGAGTTTCGTCTATTACGTCAAAAGGTGTCTTGCCCTCTGCTGCCTCAAACTTTGCCACGATTGCTATCTCGTAAACATCAAGGTTGTTGCCGTATGGCTCATTTTTCTCTATCCATTCAAAACCTGTCGAATCATCATAACACTTGCCTGTCATAATACGTTTTAGGCGTTTGCTGGTAACATCGTAGGCAATGCCGTTTGGTGTTGTGTCTGTCGTTTCATTGAGTTGGCAGAGAATAAAGGTGCGCTTGCCACCGTCTTCTTTGTTTAGGTCAAGCACAGCGTGCCCTGTCGTACCACTGCCGGCAAAGAAATCGAGTATTAT
>CAYFSY010000144.1:0-4489 GCA_964345905.1 uncultured Paludibacteraceae bacterium
GTTGGTTAGAGCATCTGACTGTTAATCAGAGGGTCCTTGGTTCAAGTCCAAGAGGGAGAGCGAAGGTGATAGCTGTGAAGTTGTCACCTTTTGCTTTTTTGGATATTGAATATCTGCTGAAAAAACATATCTTTTTCGAGGAAAAATCATTACCTTTGCAACAAAAAATGGATTTCAATCGCATAAAAGATAGTTTCAGAGCAGCAAATGCCACTAAAAAGCTGATTTACATAAATGTAGCGGTGTTTTTGGTGGTGGCAATCCTTGATGTTATTTTTGACTTGTTTAGCATCAGTGAAGGCAATTTTGCCGACAGGCTACAGCTACCCTCGAGCTTAGAGGCTCTTTCAAGCCAATGGTGGAGCGTCCTGAGTTATATGTTTCTGCATATAAAGATTTGGCACTTCCTTTTCAATATGCTCGCTTTATATTGGTTTGGGCAGATTTTTTTACTTCGATTTAGCGAAAAGCAACTCATCGGACTATACATTTTGGGAGGAATTTTAGGCGGAGTGGTCTATTTGCTAAGTTACTCGCTTTTGCCGTTTTTTAGCGGTAGGCAGGCGCTCCTGTGTGGAGCCTCAGCGTCGATTTTTGCAATAATCGTTGCCTCTGCTATGGAGATGCCAAACATGTCTATCCGATTATTTCTATTTGGAGGAATTAGTCTGAAATGGATTGCGGTAATTGCTGTTTTTATAAGCGTTTTAGGCATAAACAAAGACAACGCTGGCGGAGAGATTGCTCATATAGGCGGGGCTTTGGGTGGATTGCTGTGGATTGTGCTGTACAAGAGAGGAATCGACCTTACTAAGCCAGTTGAGTGGATTATAAACTTTTTCTCGAACCTGATGGATAGGATTTTCAACCGTCAGCCAAGGCTGAAAGTAAAACGTCCAAACCAGCACTATCACTACGTCAAGTCAGATGAGGAGTATAACCAAGAGCGAAAAGCCAACAACGAGCGGCTTGACGAAATTTTAGATAAAATACGCAAATCGGGCTACAGTTCGCTAACCGAAGAGGAGAAGCGAGAGTTATTCGATGTAAGCAATAAGGTTTAGATTTTATGAAAAAAGAGGCAGGTAACAAGACTATAGTGCAGAAAGCAAAGCAGATAACGAGATTTACTATAAAACACGTAGTTATACTCGCCAATCTGTTTTTTGCACTTTGCTATCTTTTTGGAGTCCTCTCTACTGTTGTTTCGCCAAATCGGGTAATGTTTTTTGCCTATTTTGGTCTATTTTTCCCTATAATTGTTGCTGTAAATTTTCTCTTTATCCTCTTTTGGGCATTTAAAAGGAGTTGGTATGTTCTGATTTCTGCACTCATTATGATATTTACGTTTTCGCACATAAACAACGCCTTTACAATCCCTTTCTATAAGCTATCAAAACATACTGCTACCGATACTATCAAGCTGATGAGTTACAACATACTCTCGGTAGATGGTCCTAAGGATTTTGAGGGTTTTCTGGCGTTTGTGGATTCTGTGGATGCCGATATTGTCTGTTTTCAGGAGTTTGGCTACTATAAAAAAGGCAAAAAGCCTTTAGAAAAAGCTATGAAAAGCCGCTATCCATACTCGCATATATGGTATAAACATGAGCGTAAAAGGTATTGTTCAGGTAATGCTACTTTTTCTAAATATCCAATTATAAAAAAAGAGTTAGTGGATTTCCAGAGCAGAGTAAATGTCTCCATAATGTCTGATATTGTAATAAACAACGATACTATAAGGCTGGTTAACAATCATTTGGAGTCAAATAAGTTTTCTAAAGACGATATTAGCGAATATCGTAGCCTAAACGATAGTCTTACACAAGAGAGGTTCCTTTCGGTTTCGGCACTGCTATCGAGGAAACTTGCCAAAGCCTATAAAATTCGCGCCTCACAGGCTGTGGCTGTTCGTAAGGAGTTAGATGAATCACCGCATAAAACTATTGTGTGCGGAGATTTCAACGATGTGCCAGAGTCTTACACCTACCGCAAAATACAGGGAGACCGCCTAAATATGTTTACCTCTACCTGCTGGGGGTATCGCCATACATACTACAGTCACAAGATGCTTGTCGGCATCGACCATGTCTTTGTAGATAAGGCTTTCGTGCCTATTTCATTAGATTCACCACAAAAAAAATTCTCCGACCACTACCCGCAAATTGCCCTGATTGGCTTAAAATCGGAAAAATAGTCAGAGTACATTTCTATTGTTCGGAAATTTTGTCTTAAAAATTCATCTAAAACTGCTTGGAATGGATTTTGATTGTTATATAAGCGTAAAGAAAATAACAATTTTAAAATTAAAAATTAACAAGTAAAAAAATAGGAGAGTTTATTATGACAGCTTTAATTAGAAGAAACCAAAACTGGTTACCAAGAGTATTTGACGATTTTTTTGACAGCTCATTTGTAAATCGTCCAAACAATGTATCATCGCCTGCTATCAACGTGATTGAACACAAAGACCGCTTTGTAGTAGATGTAGCTGCACCAGGCATGGCAAAAGACGAGTTTATGATTCGCGTGGACGAGGACAACAACCTTGCTATCAGCATGGAACACAAAAGAGAGGATACGTTTGAAGACCCAGAGAGTCGCTACGTTCGCAGAGAGTTTGGCTACACAAACTTCAAGCAGACTATCATCTTGCCAGACAATGTAGATAAGGATAAAATCTCTGCAAAGATGGCTGACGGTGTGCTATCTATCAGCATTCCAAAGATGAGCGAAGAGGATATGAAAAAGGCTCAACGCCAAATCGAAATCTCTTAATCGCCAAAAGAGAATCAATAAGAATTTAGTTTATTTTTTAGAAAAAACGCCCGAGCTGTTTGGCTTAGGCGTTTTGTTTTTTTCTAACACATTCTATCGAAATAATCCTCTACACTGAACTTCCGCAGCAGTTCGAACGAGCCGTCTTGTCGCAGCCAACCGATGCTTGGGTGTGTTACACCATTGAATAGCGTGGTTTTCACTGTGGTGTAGTGAATCATATCCTCGAAAATTATGGTGTCGCCCACTTTTAGTGGCTTCTCAAACTCCCAATCGCCTACAAAGTCGCCCGAAAGGCACGAGTTTCCGCCCATTCGGTAGGCGGTCTGGCTCTGAGGCTTTTCCCTATTCTCAACAATCTTTGCTCCGCGTATCTCTGGCTGGTATGGCATCTCGAGGCAGTCTGGCGTGTGGCAGGCAAACGAGACGTTTAGCATCGCGGTTTTCACTCCACGATTCTCTACGATGTCCTCCACTCGTGCCTTCAGCACACCCGTCTGCCACACAAATGCGGCTCCCGGCTCAAGGATAATTTGCAGGTGCGGATAGCGTTGGCGGAAGGCTTTAAGCACTCCTACGAGGTGGTCGGTGTTGTAGCCTTGGCGTGTCATAAGGTGCCCGCCACCCATATTGAGCCACTTTACTTGGCGAAGCTGAGCATCGAACTTTTTGGATAGCTCCACCAAAACCTTCTCCAAATCGAACGACGAGCTTTCGCAAAGCACGTGGAAGTGCAGCCCCTCGATGCCTTCGGGAAGTTTCTCGGGTAGCAGTTCGGCAATGATACCAAGCCTCGAGCCCGCTGTAGCTGGGTTGTAGAGGTCTGTCTCTACCACAGAGACCTCTGGGTTTATGCGAAGCCCGCAAGAGATGCCTCTGCCTTTGGGTCTGCCGTAAAACTTATGGAATTGCTCCAGAGAGTTGAAGGTGATGTGCGAACTGCACTCCGCCAACTCATCAAACTCCTCGTCGGTATAGACAGGTGCGTAGAGATGAGCCTTGTGTCCGAACTTATCCAGTGCAAGGCGTGCCTCTGCCAAGGAACTTGCGGTGGTTTGCGAGATATACTCTCTGAAAACTCCAAAGGTACGCCACAAAGCAAACGCCTTGAATGCCAATATGATTTCCACCCCAGCAGCCTCTCTCACGCCATTTATCAGGCGAAGGTTTTCTCTGAGCAGCCGCTCGTCCATTACGAAGCAAGGCGAAGGAACCTCTTGGCTTAGAATATCTTTTGTATTGGTGTATTCTCTCATTTTTCTGTTTTTTTGTATAAATTATTGCATAAAAATGCTACTTGCACCGCTCCAGCAGTGAGCTATCGCCGTAGCTTAGAAATCGAAAATTATTCTCCAGAGCGTACCGGTAAATTTTTCGCTGATTCTCTATGCCCACAAACGCCGCCACAAGTAGCAGAAGCGTGCTTTTGCTTTGGTGAAAATTGGTAACCATGCGGTTTACGATGCGGAACTTGAAGCTCGGCACAATAATTATTCTGGTCTTTGCCACCAAAAACTCCAACTCGTTTCGCTCCAGATACTCGACTATTGCCCGCAACGCCTTCTCTGTAGTGAGCTTCGCCTCGCTGTGGTAAGCATCCCACTGTCCAAGAGTTATCTCCGCAGGGTTTGTCTCTGGCTCGTTTGCCAGCTTCTCGCCAATGTAGTAGAGGCTTTCCAGTGTTCGTACAGAAGTGGTGCCTACGGCAATG
>CAYFSY010000145.1:0-4483 GCA_964345905.1 uncultured Paludibacteraceae bacterium
TTCAGACAAGTGGAAGTTTTATCATAACTCACTCACGAACAAACCGTTATAGACTTCCCCTGCGGCTGCGCCGCTTTCCCCCTCTGAGAGTGGGATATTTTAGGTTTTGCCAAAACCTGCTACCTTCCCTTACGGGGAAGGGATGGGGATGTGGTCAAAAAAAGGGACGAAACCTATGTTCGCCCCTAAAGCACTATACATTAAAAATCAAATCAACTAATCTCAACGAAAATCCTGTAGCCTTGCGATGTATTTGCCGATGATGTCAAACTCAAGGTTTACCACCGTGCCCACCTCGAAGGTGTGGAAGTTTGTGTGCTCGTAGGTGTATGGTATTATCGCCACCTCAAACGAGTTGTCCGTAGGGTCGCAGACCGTGAGGCTCACGCCGTTGACCGTTACCGAACCCTTATCTACAGTGAAGTAGCCACGCTTTGCCATCTCTGCATCATAGTTGTACTCGAAGCGGTAGTAGTAGCTGCCGTTTGCCTCGCGCACCTCGGTGCAGGTGGCTGTCTGGTCGACGTGTCCTTGCACGATGTGTCCGTCTAAACGTCCGTTCATCAGCATCGAACGCTCGAGGTTTACCTTGCTGCCCACGCTGAGCAAGCCCAAGTTGCTGCGGTCGAGCGTCTCTTTTATCGCCGTAACGGTGTATTCGTCGCCCTCGATTTTTACCACCGTGAGGCATACTCCGTTGTGCGAAACGCTTTGGTCTATCTTTAGCTCGTCGGTAAACGACGAACGAAGCGTAAGGTGCAGATTGTCTCTATCTTTTTGCAGCTTTGTTACCACTGCATACTCCTCTACAATTCCCGAAAACATACTTTTTTATCCTTTATTTTTTTATATTAAAACTAATTATTTTTTCTCTCTGAAAATCAAATCCCTTCTGCTGAGCTCTGAGGCAACCAGCCCACGCGTCTGTCGGCAATCTCTACCTTCTGCCAGCCGTCTTTCTGCTCGCCGAGGCGACGCACCTTTGTGCCCTCGTGTAGCACAAAAAGCTCTTTGCCCGAAATCGAAGGCGAGGCTTTTACCGACACAGAGCCGTCGAGCACTATGGCGTATGGGTTTTGGTAGATAAACTTTTTCTCTGTCAGACTATAGGCAAGCGAGACTATCGAGAGCAGAAGCATCGCTATGCCGAGGAAAAATCCCACCTTCCGAGCCCAAATCCTCGACGAGAAAAGAAACATCAGCCCAAGCACAAGAGCCACCACAAACAGCACTATAGCTAACCAAGCCCAAGTGTTTGAGTTGAATAGCTTGCCCAAACTGCCGAGCCATTTTACCATGAAAAACGGTTCGTAGCCGTCGATTTTGTCCACCGTGCGGGTCTGAGCAAACTCAAGGCTAAGCCTAATGTCGCGGTCGGCAGGACTCAGCGCCAAAGCCCTCTCGTAGAAAAGTATCGACTGCCCGAGGTTGTCGAGGCGGAACTGGGTGTTGGCATAGTTGTAATACAACTCCGCCGAAGTGCCCTGCTCCATCAGCTTTTCGTAAATCTCCGCCGCTGCCTGATACTCCTTTGCCTCGTAGAGCTTCTCTGCCTTGGCGGTCATCTCCGACACATCGTCTGCCAAAGCTATAAGCGAGCTTGCCAAAAGCATTATTAAAAATAAAACTCTCTGTTTCATATCAAAAAAATTATCTCTTTATCGTGTTTTCTAAATCTCCAATCAACTGAATGGCATCTCTGTAGGTTTTGTCCATCGCACTACCCTCCTCGCTCGACGAATAGCGGTGGAATTCGCACTCTGTCAAGAACCTCAGGGTCTCCTCCGAGAGCTCCTCCTGCACACTCCGCTTGCCAAGCTCCCACTTCACGTTGTCTTTGTTCAGAGCCGAGATAGGAATGTTTAGCTTATCCGAGAGGTAGAGCCACAGAGCCGAGAGTATCTCGTCGTAGAAGCTATCTTTTTTGCCCTCGCGTAGGAACTTCTGTGCTGTACGTAGGCGTTTGGTAGCCACCTTGTTGGCTTTTTTGTTTCGCACCAAAGCCAAGTTTGCGTTCTCGCGTGCCTTTTTCTGGAACACCAAGCCGAGAGTTATCGCCACGATGAGCGGCAGCAGCATAGCGAGCCAAAACTTCAGCGAACCCGCAAACGGCTCCGCCTTTGGCTTTATACGCAAATCGCCGTACTTGATGTACTGAATATCTGTGGCAATCTGCTTTACGCTCTCTTTATCTACATTGCTATAGACAACGCTCTGAGAGCTGCCTGTGCCTTTATTGACCTTGAGCGTGTAGGCTTCTGTCCTGAGCGTTTTGTAGGACTTCGACGGCAAATCGAAGTACGAAAGCTCTACGGCTGGAATCTCGAATGTGCCGTTGTGGCGAGGAATTACGAGGTACTCAATGGTTTTGCTAGCCGAAAATCCGTCTGCTCTGACAGAAAACTGGTTATCCACCTTTGGGTCGTACTGCTCAAAGTCTGTGGGGAACTCCACCTTTGGCGTAGGTATCAGCTTGAGGTTGCCCTGCCCTTTTATGTTGATTTTCAGCGTTACCGAGTTGTTTGCGTCCACCTCCGTAGCCGATATACTCGAGGTCATGCTGAGCGAACCCACCGCACCGCTAAAGTTGGCTGGCTTTGGCTCTGGCAGTGGCGAGACGTTGAGCGTAACCGCCGAGGTAGATATCTGTTTTTTTACGTCCTGATAGGTGCTATACGAGCCGAAAAACGAACGCGGGTCGCGGACGGTCTGCCTCTGGCGAACCACCACATCGCACTTCAGCGGACTAATGGTAATCTTGCCCGACTTTTGCGGCGATATTAGCATCTGCTTCAATATGTAGGTTACGTAGTTTTGTCCGTTGTAGTTCTCGATATTCTGTGCGTTTTGCACCTCTATGTCGTGTGTCATCAGCCCTTGGAAGTCTGGAAGTTTTATATCCGAAAGGTTCACTACATCTACCTTGGCGTAGAGCTTGTAGGTAAGCGTAGCCATCTCTTGCTCGCGCATAGAGTTTTTCGATAGATGTGCTCTGATGAATAGGCTCTCTGAATCAATCGTCTGCGACTTCTGAATCGTAGCCTGCCCTCCGCCGCTGCTTTGGCTCTGCTGCTTAGAGTCTGGCGGTAAGACCTTTATGCTCAATGCGTTTGACTTGTAGGTTTTGCCCCCCACTACCACCGTAGCAGGCGAAATCGAGTATTGTCCCGCCTTTTTGCCCATTATCAGGTAGGTGTAAGTGGTGGTTACGCTGTGGCTCGACTTGCCGTTGATAAACTGGTACGACTGCGAAGTGTAGGTCGAGGGACCGTTTAGCACCTCGAAGCCGTCGAGCTTGCCCACCTGCAGCTTCGACACGTCGTCTGAGCTGACCACAAACTGCAACTGAAACGGCTGTTCGGCTACAACCGTCTGCGGTGCCTTGGCGGTAAACTTTACCTCGTCTGCCCAAGCCACGAGGCTCGCCAAAGCCAATGTCAAACTAATCAAAATCCGTCTATTCATATTGTCTGTTCAATAAAAATCCGTTTTACCACTCTTTTTCGACCTTTGAGCGTTTACCCATCTGAATTTTACGCTTCTTTTGGGTCTCTTGCTCGTCTTGCTCCAGCGCCTTTAGAATCTGCTCCGCCTGCTCTTTGTTCATCTCAGACTTGTTCTCTTGCTGTTGCTGCTGCTGTTGGTCTTGCTTCTGCTCCTGCTTATCCTGCTGTTGCTGCTGGTCTTGGTTTTGCTGCTGTTGCTGCTGGCGAAGCAGGTATTGAGCCACAGCCAAATTGTAACGCGTCTCGTCGTCCTTTGGGTTGGCACGTAGAGCCTGCTTGTAGGCTTCTACGCTCTTGGCGTAATCCTTTCCCTGCATAAAGGCGTTGCCGAGGTTGTGATACGCCGGTGCCAACTGCTTTTTGTCTTTCGTCAGGCTGGCAGACTTGTTGTAAGCCTCCATCGCCTCAGAGTATTTCTCCTGCCTATAGAGCGAGTTTCCGAGGTTGTAGTTTGCATAAAAGCTCTGAGGATTTTTCTCGAAAGCCTCTCTGTACTTGCTCTCTGCCTCGGTGTATTTCTTTTTTTCGTAAAGCTTATTTCCCTCTTTTACAGAGCGATTCTCTTTCTGTGCAAATAGATTGTTTTGCATAAAAAGAGCCAATAAAATCATAAGTAAAAATCTATATCTCATTGCTCAATAACTCCTTTTTTTCGGTTAAATAGATTGATTCGGTTGAGTCGCTTATTTTGCCTACGAAGTAGGAAAAACTCCACAAGTAGCAGGAATAGCGCTATCCACACGGGAATGTAGAATTTGTCGTCGTAGTCTGATGAAGCGGCTTGGAAGTCGCCCTTCTGCATCTCATCGACTATTTTCTCGAGGTTTCGCAGCACCGCACCAGAGTTGTTTCCCCTGATATAGACTCCGCTACCTGCGGCTGCCACCTCTTTTGCCAGCTCCTCGTCGAGCTTCGACACCACTACGTTGCCCTCCTTGTCTTTCAGGTAGCTCATTGTGCCCTGCATAGGTATTGGC